>JADCBH010000254.1 GCA_020253595.1 Brevundimonas sp. | reverse complement strand
GTGCGTTCACCCGGAAGCGCCGCGACGATGACCAGGTGGATGGCCCCCAACAGCACCATCGCACGCCCCGATCCGACCAGAAGCCCAAGGAAGCGATCGACACCGCCAAGCGTCGGATGGGCCTGGGCTTTCTTGGAGAGAGCCGCACCAAAGAGCCGGACGCCGAAGTAAATCAGCAGGAAGGATCCGATGGCCGCGAAGATCGATCCCGCCCAGTCGGGGTCGATCATGGCCCGCCCGATCGGCGCGGTCAGCGGCAGAGCCACCAGCGCGATGAAGGCGGCAAGGACGAAGCTGAGCAGGGTGATGATCTCGCGCGTGCCTCCGCGCACCCAGCCGGCCGCGGCCGAGGCGAGAATGATGAGCAGGGCGAAGGCATCGAACCCGGTCATGCCCTATGTCTCCTCCCCATCGCAGATGGGGAGGGGGACCGCGAAGCGGTGGAGGGGCTCTTTGGGCCAAACGGAAGGCGATTGTTTCGGCAAGAACCCCTCCGTCTCCTACGCTTCGCTGCGGAGCCACCTCCCCGTCGCGGCGCGACGGGGAGGAGACAAGGGTTCAATACCTGTTCTGGGAGATTCGTTCGACGGCCTCTGTCAGACGGTTGACGGGTGTGACCGATACGCCGCCGCCCTTGACTGTCAGGGGCGGGGACAGGGCCCGGTCAAAGCCCAGCTTCTGGGCCTCGCGCAGCCGGGCCTCGGCGCGACCGACCGCCCGGACCTCTCCAGACAGGCTGATCTCACCAAAGACGATGCAGCCCTGCGGCAGGGGCGTGTCGGTCACCGACGATATCAGCGCAGCGGCGGCGGCAAGGTCGGCAGCGGGCTCGTTGATGCGCAGGCCGCCCGCGACGTTCAGATACACATCCTGATTGCCGAACCCGACGCCACATCTGGCTTCCAGCACGGCCAGAACCATGGCCAGCCGTCCCGTGTCCCAGCCGATGACGGCCCGGCGGGGTGTGCCATAGGCCGACGGCGCAACAAGGGCCTGGACCTCGACCAGCACAGGGCGAGACCCCTCGATACCGGCAAAGACGGCAGAACCCGGCGCGCGCTCCTTGGACTCGCCCAGGAACAGGGCCGAGGGATTGGACACCTCGGACAGGCCCGCGTCGCCCATCTCGAACACGCCGATCTCGTCGGTCGCGCCGAAGCGGTTCTTGCCGGCGCGCAGGATGCGGAAAGGGTAGCCGCGCTCGCCCTCGAAGCTGAGGACGGCGTCGACCATGTGCTCGACCACGCGGGGGCCCGCGACCTGGCCGTCCTTGGTCACATGGCCGACCAGCACCAGCGCCGGGCCACCGGCCTTGGCCAGCCGGACGAGTTCACCGGCGCAGGCCCTGACCTGGGTCACCGAGCCGGGTCCCGCCTCATGGGCGTCGGACCACAGGGTCTGGATGGAATCGACGATGACGATGTCGAAGCGCTCGCGCTTAAGCGTTCCGAGGATTTCCCGCAGCGCTGTCGCCGAGGCCAGTTCCACGGGGGCTGCGGACAGGCCCATGCGCTTGGCCCGGCTGCGGATCTGCTCGATCGCCTCCTCGCCCGAGATGTAGGCGACACGTTTGCCCGCCAGGGCGGCGCGGCCGGCGACGTCCAGGAGCAGGGTGGACTTGCCCACCCCCGGATCTCCCGACAGCAGGATGGCGGAGCCCGGGACGACACCTCCGCCGCAGACGCGGTCGAACTCGGTCACGCCGGTGACGATGCGCGGCGGCTCGGGCGTCTCTGATTGCAGGGACTCAAACGCAAGACCTCGGCTACGGGCCGTGGCAGCGGGCTTCAGCGCGCCGGGGGGAGCGGATCGGCTCTCCTCGACAATGGTGTTCCACTGGCCACAGGCACCGCACTGGCCCGACCACTTTCCGTGGACGGCCCCGCAGGACTGACAAACATAGATCGCACCGTCTCGAGCCATGGTCAGGGGGATACAGGAGTCGAGCGGGCGAGGGCAGGGGCCTGCCCCAAGCCTACGTCCGAAAATGACGTAGGGGGTGAAGGGTCGAATTCCGACCGCCGTCCCTCTATATGCGCGCGATGACGCTGATCGAGCCGATCTGCCCTGTCCCCGACATTGCTCGCGCCGATATGGACGCGGCGGTCGAGACCGCGCGCGAAGCGGTCGGCCTGCCGGTCGGCAGCCGGATCGTGGCCGCTATGTCCGGCGGCGTGGACTCCACCGTGGTCGCGGCCCTGTTGCACAAGGCCGGCTACGACGTCGTCGGTGTCACGCTGCAGCTCTATGACCATGGCGCGGCCCTGAAGAAGAAGGGGGCCTGCTGCGCAGGGCAGGACATCCACGACGCCCGTCTGGCCGCCGAGACTCTGGGCATCCCCCACTATGTGCTGGACTACGAGAGCCGGTTCCGGGACTCCGTCATCGACCAGTTCGCCGACGACTACCTGGCGGGTCGGACGCCGGTGCCGTGCATTCGCTGCAATCAGACGGTGAAGTTCAGGGACCTGCTGGACGTCGCCCGTGACCTGGGCGCCGCGGCGATGGCGACGGGGCACTACGTCGGGCGCGCCCTCGGTCCGAACGGTCGCCCGCAGATGAGGAAGGCCATCGATCCGTCACGCGACCAGTCCTACTTCCTCTTTGCAACGACGCGCGACCAGCTGGACTATCTGCGCTTTCCGCTGGCCGGGCTGGAAAAGCCTGCCGTGCGGGGCGTGGCGGCGGAACTGGGCCTGCGCATCGCCGCCAAGCCCGACAGCCAGGACATCTGCTTCGTGCCCAGCGGCGACTACCGCACCCTGATCGACCGGCTGCGTCCACAGGGGCGCGAGGGCGGTGAGATCGTGCACATGGACGGCCGGGTTCTGGGCAGTCACGGCGGCATCACAGACTACACCATCGGCCAGCGGCGGGGCCTGAACGTGGCCGTGGGCGAGCCCCTGTTCGTCGTGAAGCTGGAGCCTGAGTTGCGCCGCGTCGTCGTGGGCCCCCGCGAGGCGCTGCTGACGGCGTCGCTGTCGCTGGCCGAAACCAACTGGCTCGGCGACGAGGCGAATATCGAGGCGGCGGCCGAGGCTGGCGCGCCGGTCCTGGCGCGAGTGCGGTCCACCCGTCCGCCGTCACCGGCCCGGCTGGCGATGACGGATGGCGCAGTCTCGGTCGTGTTCGAGACCGGAGAGGAAGGCGTCGCGCCGGGTCAGGCTTGCGCGCTTTATGATCCCGCCGATCCGGACCGGCTGCTGGGCGGGGGCTTCATCGCCTCGACCACGGCCGTCGCGCCCGCGGCCCCTTAGTGTCTGACGCGCTCGACGCCCGCCGGGGGCTGCCCGAGGCCCATCGCTGGCTATTGGAAACCTGGCCCCGGCTACGCTGGCGGGATCCGGATCTCGGCGAGGTCGCCCGCTTCTGGCTGCAGATGCACGGCAGCTTTCGCCACAAGCAGGTCGAGATGGCGCGCGAGGTCGCGGACTGGCGTGCGGGAGGTGACCTCGTCTTGCTGCATCGCGATCTGATCCCGACGCTACAGGCCTATCTCCAGCATCTGGACGGCCACCACCGGGTCGAGACCGGCCATTACTTTCCCGTCATGCGCCGGGTGGAGCCCCGGATCACCGCCGGCATCGACCTACTGGACGCCGACCATGACGTCCTGCACGGACATCTGGACACGCTGTTCAAGACTGGTCTTGGGTTCCACCAGGCGCTGGCATCAGGCTCCCCGGACGCTGCGGACCATGCCGCCCGCCTCGCCGATGTGCTGGATCGCGTGACCCCGGCCACCTCGCGCCATCTGGAGGACGAGGAGGACATCGTCATCCCCCTGATCCAGCGCCACGCCGACGCCTTCGCGCACTAGGCGGGCTCAGGCTGTCTCGTCAGAGACTGCCTCCTTGGGCAGGACCTCGCCGACGGTCGGGCGGTTGGCGTGGAAGTGGATGTCGGTGTCGCGCCTTTTCACGATCTCGCCGCAGCAGGAGCAGGCCACGCGCGGCTTGAGCTCTGCCCCACAGGTCTTGTGGGTGAAGGTCACGCCGGAATCGAACTCGCCATACAGATACTGCGACCCCCAGCCGTGCATGACGATCAGCACGTCCGACAGGGCCCGGCCCTTGGCGGTCAGGACGTACTCGTTCCTAGGCGGACGCTCGGAATAGAGCTGGGGCTCCAGGATGCCGTGCTGGATCAGGGTCTTGAGACGGGCGGCCAGCACATTGCGGGCCACGCCCAGACGCTCCTGCCACTGCTCGAACCGCTTCACGCCCTGGAAAGCGTCGCGGATGACCAGCAGGGTCCAGGGATCGCCGATCACCTCCAGCGTGGCGGCGATCGAGCAGCTCTGGCGTGAATAGTCGGCGGTGCGTCCCATAAGGCGTGATCCGGAAAAGTGTGGGGCGGTTTCCGTAAAGATTACGCCTCACTAGAGTACGGAAGGTGACGTCGCGTCAGCGGTTTGGCAAGAGGGTTGCCAAAAGCGACGCGGTAAGTCAGTCTCGTTTCGCAACGAACACCGCGTCCTGCTTCGCGGCGTTTTCTGCGTCCCTCGACTTCGGGCGGAGCGTTCAGTCTCCGCCCGCCTTCTTTCCGGGATGAGCATTTCCATGGATCGGCAGACCTTGACGGAGGCCCTGACCCTGACTCCGGCGGGCGAGGGCGTGCTGGAGGCGCAGCTGACACGTGACTTCTCCAACGCGCCGCTCGCGATGGATCCTGACCGAGGCGCGCCATTCGGTGGCCTGATGGCGGCCCTCGCGGCGCGCGCTGCGCGAGAGGGGCTCGGCATCGTCCCGCCCCTGCAGACCCTGACGGTCCAGTATCTGGCGGCCGCGCGTTTCGAGACCTGCGCCTTCACGCCAACCCTGCTGCGCGGTGGTCGGTCTGTGGCCTTTGCCCGGGTGGATGCCGGCCAGCCGGACCGCCATGCACTCTCGGCCCTCGCCACATTCGGCCGGACTTCGTCGGGTCCGGAAGTCAAGCCGCTCGTCGCCCCTGTGACACCCTTCGCCGATCTGGACCCGGAGATCGTCGATCCTACGCTGGCACCCTGGTTCACGCGCTACATCGAGCACCGCTTCGACGGCGGTCCGCGCCTTGGCGGCGGCAACACCGTGTCGGACCCGACGCTTCGGCTGTGGATGCGCACGACCGATCGCAAGCCGCTGGACGAACTGGACCTCTGCTTCCTGCTGGACGGGATCTTCCCGTCCTACATGACGGTGCTGCCCGCACCGCCGATCGTCTCGGCCAGCGTCGATCTGCGCTACGACTTCATCGAGCCCCTGACACCCGAGACCTCGCCCGAGGGGTGGGCGGTGTTCCAGTTCACAGTGCGCGACGTCGGCGGCGGATGGGCGCTGGATGATGGCGTGGCGTTTTCGCCGTCCGGAGCGCCGCTGGCGCTGGCCCGGCAGCGGCGTAAGCTGGCACCGAGTCGGACAGGGCAGGCCTAGCCTCAGTTGTCGGGCGACAAACTTCTCGCACAGGTGGTAGCCTGTCTCCACCGATGACGAGAGGGTGGATCTGTGGCGGGCGTCCGAGTTGTCTGGGGGGAACCGACCCGAGATGAGGCCTCTGCACCCCTGCTGGCCCGGATGCGCTGCTGGCTGAACCGACGGACGCCGCCGGAGCCCGTGGAGCAGATGGTGCTGCATTGGGCTCGCGTCTATCCGGGCAACGTCCAGACGCGCGACAAGACCAGCCACACGGGCGGACAACTGGTGCTGGACGCCGAGTTCGGACTGACTTCGGCGTCGTGGTGCGTTATGGACGGTCGCCGCACCCTGCCGACGGACGTCGATATTCATGCCCCGGCTGGGACTCTGGCGGGGGATCACTACTTTCTGGGATCGGTCCATCCGCACTTTGGCCACAGCCTTCTGGAAGGTCTGTCGCGGACCTGGGCGTGGGAAGGCTTCGCGGCGGCACATCCAGAGGGCCGGGCGGTGATCCATGAGCCCTGGACGCCAGATTTCGCCATGGCGCTGCTGTTGTTTGCCGGCGTCGACACGGAGCGTCTGTTCAGGCCGGAAGGTCCAACGATCGTCGAGAGGCTACATGTGCCGTCGCTCTCGGCCTTCAGTCATCGCTGGATCACGGCCGAGCAGACCCGCATCTGGCAACGGATCGGCGACGCAGTCCAGTTGGAGCAAAGGTCGGGCCGCCGGGTCTACCTGTCTCGCCGCGGCGTCGCCTCCAGACGCCTTGAGACCGAGGCGGAGGTCGAGAACGTATTCAGCCGGGCGGGATTCGACATCGTCAGGCC
>JADCBH010000253.1 GCA_020253595.1 Brevundimonas sp. | reverse complement strand
CGACCGTGTCGATCTCGTCCTGCACAACGAGGCCCGTATTGCGGACCAGCCGGGTCGCCCAGAGGATGACGGCCTGACGGCGAAGGCCGGTGGTCATGACTTCCGGGCGGCAGGACAGGTCGTCGCGGTCGCAGGCGTCCAGCAGGTCGGACACGGCCGCGATGCGGTCGATGACGCTCTTGCGGCGAACCTCTGACGGGTGAGCCGTCAGCACCGGAGAGATCAACGCGTCGGAGAGCAGGGTGCGAGCGTCCGCGACCGACCGACCCGCCGCCGACAGACGGGCCAGGGCGCCCTCGGGCGTATCGGGACGCGCCCCTTCTGCGGTCTGGGCCTGGGCCCGGCGCTTTCCGGCCCGGTCCTCGGCGACGTTGGCGAGAAGCGAGAAGACGGCGAAGCCGTGGGCCAGACCCACCGCCTCGTCCAGCGACAGGTCCGACAACAGTCGCTCCAGCTCGGCCGACCCCTTGGCTCCCGGGTGCCGGTGGTAGGCGACGGAGGCCACGCGAACGGCTTCGATCTTGTCGTAGAGGACCTGACCGCCCTCGTCGCGGATGACCTCGCCCAGCAGGCCGCCGAGCAGCCGCACCTCCTCGCGCAGGCGGTCGTCGGCGACGGGTGTCGTGGTGGGCATGGCGGTCTCGTTCAGCGGGGAGGCTGGAACAAGGACCGTATCAGCGGTCGCTGGCCTGACTACCCCTCTGGCGAGACGTGAAACCTATTGTGCGCCAGCGGCAGTGGCGGGTTCACCGGCGAGCACCTGACGGAAGAACAGGTTGGTCACCTCGGCCTGACCGTCTGCGTTGAACTTCTTCCGGAAGCCGTGACCTTCGTTTGTGGCCAGCAGGTACCAGACCGGGCGACCCTCGGCGCGGACGGCGTCGACGATCTGTTCGGACTCGCTCTGGGGCACGCGGGGGTCGTTGGCGCCCTGGATGACCAGCAGCGGCGCCGTCATCCGGTCGGTCAGGTTCAACGGAGAGATGCGGTCGAACACCGCGCGCATGGCCGGGTCGCGTTCATCGCCATACTCGGCCCGGCGAAGATCGCGGCGGTAGGCCTCGGTGTTCTGGAGAAAGCTGACGAAGTTGGCGATGCCGAAGATGTTCACCGCCCCCGCCAGTCGATCCGAATAGGCCGCCAGCGAGGCCAGCACCATGAAGCCGCCGTATGATCCGCCGTGGACGACGACGCGCTCGGGATCCATGTCTGGCTGGGTCGCGATCCAGTCCAGCAAGGCGCCGATATCCTGGACCGACTCCTGACGGCGCGGGCCGTTGTCGGCCGCGAGCCAGGTCTTGCCATAGCCGGACGACCCTCGGACGTTCGGCACGATCACGACGGCCCCATGGTCGGCGACCCACTGCTGGTAGGTCAGGCTGAAGCCGGGCCGCGACTGGCCTTCCGGACCGCCATGGATGTCGATGATGACCGGGCGACGACCCTCCAGTCCGCGCGGGCGGTAGACGAAGGCCGGGATGCGCAGGTCATCGAAGCTGGGGTAACGCACCAGTTCCGGCGTCACGAAGGTTGAACGATCCAGAGGCCCGACCTCCGACTGGGTCCACCGGGTCAGGCCGCCCGCCGTCACATCCCAGCTCCAGACATCGCCCGGACTGGTGGAGGTGGACAGGCCGATGGCGAGCTTGGATCCGTCCGGCGAAAACTCCAGAGCGCCGAGCACGCCATCGGGAAGTTCGGGCTGGGGCAGGGCGTGACGGGTGATCAGGTCGCGCACCGCCACCCTGGAATAGCCATCCTCATTGATCGACCATGCCAGGAGCCGCCCGTCGTCCGACAGGTCGAAGCTGTCGACGTCCCAGTTCGAGGCCTCGGTCAGGGGCGTGACGGTGCCGTCCGCAAGAGCGATCTCGACCAGACGTTGGGCCTCGCCGCCCTCGTCGGAGGTGGTGATGATCGAGCCGCCGTCGCGGGTGAACTCGCCGCCGCTGTAGGACACGGGCGTGGAGCTCTCGCGCAGCCGTGTGGCACGGCCCGTCGCCAGGTCGAGGATCCACAGCCGGCTGTCCAGCGCGGAGATGTATTGCGACAGCAGGACCCGGCCACCGTCCGGAGAGACATCCACGGGCGAGAATTGGCCGGTCCCCTCGAACACCACGCGGCGCGAGGCGGGATCGCCCACGGTCATGGCCAGGATGTCGTAGTCCGACTGCCCTCGCTCGACCCGGTTCCAGAACACGGTCCGCCCGTCATCGGAGAAGACGGGTCCGCCGTTTCGGGTGTTCGGCTCGGTTATGGCGACATCGCCGCCGTTCAGACTGCTCACGAAGGTCTGGAAGTTCTCCGCGCCGCCGGCGTCTCTCTGATAGGCGAAGCTTTCGGTGCCCGGGATCGTCGTCGCGTTGGAGACCGGCTCGGCGAAGAAGGTGAGCTGGGTCCGGTCCGCGCCGGGCGCGGCCACGCGGTGGAGCTGTGCCGTCTCGCCGAAGCGGGTCGAGATCAGGATGGAGCCGTCCTCCATCCAGTCCTGGAAACCGGCTGAGCGCGCATTGCGGTAGCGCTGAAGATCGGTCCGGAGCTCTTCCGGGATTTCGGGGATGCCGCTGTAGATCAGAGTGCCGGATTGGCGCCGTTCGGGCGGCGCGGTCTGGGCGAGCACGGGTGCCGCTCCCATGGCCAGCATCAGCACGAGGGTCAGGGGGCGAGCGAAACGCATGGGCATCCTCCGGGGCAGACCGGCGATAGGAGGCTGTATGCCCGCTCTTGGCAAGCCGCGCCGCCGCCCGCCTTGTCTTTGCCCGGCTTTTCCGCCATAAGACGCCGCTTCCGGCGCAAGTGAACCTCGCGCCTCCACCCACACGACCCCTGCATTGCGTCAGGACGAGGTGGGAGAGGAACCCCCGTCGACGTCGTACGTCCACGGGGGCTGAGGTCGTTTTGTGCCCAGAATGGGTGTTTGATGTTCGAGGCTCTGAATGAGCGGCTGACAGGCGTTTTCGACCGGATCACCGGTCGCGGTGCCCTGTCCGAAAAGGACGTGGCCGAGGCGATGCGCGAGGTGCGCGTGGCCCTGCTCGAGGCCGACGTCGCCCTGCCTGTCGTCAAGGACTTCATCGCCTTCGCCACCGAGCGCGCCACGGGCGAAGAGGTCATCCGCTCGGTCAAGCCGGCCGACCAGGTCATCAAGATCGTCTACGACGGCCTGATCGAGATGCTGGGCGGCGAGGAGCCGGTCCCGCTCAACACCAACGCCACGCCCCCCGCTGTCGTTCTGATGGCCGGCCTGCAGGGCTCGGGCAAGACGACGACGTCCGCCAAGCTGGCGCTCCGCCTGACCAGGTTCGATCGCAAGAAGGTCATGATGGCCTCGCTGGACACGCGGCGTCCGGCGGCGATGGAACAGCTGGCCCAGCTGGGCAAGCAGATCGAGGTCGCGACCCTGCCGATCGTGGCGGGCGAGAGCGCGGTCCAGATCACGCGGCGCGCGCTGCAGTCGGCCAGGCTTCAGGGCTTCGATGTCCTGATCCTGGATACCGCCGGCCGCATCACGCTGGACGAGGCGCTGATGAACGAGGTGGCCGAGGTCGCCTCTATCGCCAATCCGGTCGAAACCCTGCTGGTGGCCGACAGCCTGACCGGTCAGGACGCGGTACGGACGGCCACGGCCTTCCATGAGCGCCTGCCGCTGACGGGTCTGGTCCTGACCCGCGCCGACGGCGACGGTCGCGGCGGGGCCATGCTGTCGATGCGGGCGGTCACAGGCCTGCCGATCAAATATCTGGGCGCGGGCGAAAAGGTCGATGCGCTCGATGTGTTCGACGCCCGCCGTGTCGCCGGCCGCATCCTGGGCCAGGGCGATATCGTGGCCCTGGTCGAGAAGGCCGCGACGGAGCTCGACCAGGCCAAGGCCGAAGCCATGGCCAAGAAGCTGGCCAAGGGCCAGTTCGACCTCAATGACCTGGCCGCCCAGCTGCAGCAGATGAAGAAGATGGGCGGGCTGCAGGGCATCATGGGCCTGCTGCCCGGTGTCGCCAAGATGAAGGCCCAGATGGCCGACGCCAACATCGACGACCGTATGATCGCCCGTCAGGAGGCGATCATCAGCTCGATGACCAAGGCCGAGCGCAAGAAGCCGGACCTGCTGAACGCCTCTAGGAAGAAGCGCGTCGCGGCTGGTGCCGGCGTCGAGGTCCAGGAGATCAACCGCCTGCTCAAGCAGCACCGCCAGATGGCCGACATGGTCAAGT
>JADCBH010000252.1 GCA_020253595.1 Brevundimonas sp. | reverse complement strand
TTTGCCGCGGTTTCAGAGTGCAGTCGGATCGCCGCGACGGGCTGGTTGATCTCGTGGGCCACACCGGCGGCGATCTGGCCTAGCGTGGCCAGGCGGCTGGCCTGGACCAGTTCCTCGCGAAGGATTTCGCGGCTGGCCTCAGCGCGTCGGCGCTCGTCGATCTCGCTCTTGAGGCGGCTGTTGGCGTCACGCAGTTCAGATGTGCGATCGTCGATGCGGCGTTCAAGGTCGGCGCGAGCGGCCTCTTCAGCCTGAACCCGGGCCAGCCCCTGCTGACGCCGCCGCCAGAGAACGGCGACAGCCGTGGCCGCAAGGGTGACGATCAGAAGAGCGATGACCCTGGCGTTGATCGTGGCCGTGGCGATCGCCGGCTGCACCGGGTCAAGCAGATGCAAGGTCCAGCCGGGCGTGTCCGTCTCGGTCTGGGCCAGCATCCATTCGCCGGCTGCGGGCCCCCTGGCGATCTGCACGATGCGACCGGCCTGGCCAGCGTAAGGCAGGGGGTCGAGCGCGCGGCCGCTCAGCGTCTGGTCCTCCAGAATGGCCTCGCGTTCCTCGGCGGTCAGTTCGCGGCTTCGGCGGAAGCGCCAGCTCGGCTCGCTGGTCACAAGAACGACGCCCCGCTGGTCCGTTACGAAGGCGGGTTCTCCGGTCCGACGCCATTCGGCCTCAAGGGCGTCGAACTCCACCTTGACCACGACCACACCCAATGGGTCTTCCGATGAACCGATCCGGCGCGCCAGATAGAGGCCCGGACGGCCGCTGACCGTTCCAAGGGCAAAGAACTCGGCGGCTCCTGCGCTCAGGGAGTCGGTGAAGTAGGGCCGGAAGGCGTAGTTGGACCCGACGAAGCTGGTGGGTTCGCGCCAGTTACTGGCGGCCTGGGCGAGGCCCTGCGCGTCCAGGACATAGATGGCGGCGGCGCGCATCTGGATCGCGATGCTCTCCAGCTTGGCGCTCACACGGTTTGCGGCGTCGGGCTCCGGGTTGGCAAGCAGGGCCGCGACATCGGGATCCTGAGCCAGAACCACGGGTACCGAGCGCTGCTTTTCAAGCTCGCTACGCAGCACAGCTGCATGGAGCGCGGCGTTGGCTTCGGCCCGTCTGGCCAGTTCGGCAAGGGTGTCCCGGCGCGCCAGCTCAGCGGCAAGTGTCATGGCGATCAGGGAGATCAAAAGCCAGCCAACCACGAGCGCGATCCAGGGCCTGGCGGAGCGGCGGCCGAGCTGCTCTCCGATCTTCAACAGCCTTTGGTTCATCGACAGACTGTGCGGAAATCCGCACATTTTGACCAGAGGCATGTGCGAAAATCCGCAAATCATCCGGGTCGGTGCGAGATAACCTTCTGATTTATAAGCATAGCCTATGCCGACATACTCGATTTGGCGGGCAACGCCGAACCGGGCACACTTCCCCCAGGGCGACAGCAGATCGCCCATGGGAACGACGGCCGCGACGGCGGCGGAGGGTGTATGCATATCGCGTCTGATCACGGCGAGGCTCCGGCGGGACCGCGTGCCTGGTGGAGCCACCTGTATGTCCAGGTGCTGGGCGCCATTCTGTTGGGCGGTGCTCTTGGTCACTTCTTCCCGGAGTTCGGTGAGAGCCTGAAGCCGCTGGGCGACGGCTTCATCAAACTGGTGAAGATGGTCATCGCTCCGGTGATCTTCCTGACCATCGTGGTCGGCATCGCCGGCATGCGCGACATCGGCAAGGTCGGCCGCGTGGCGGCCAAGGCGTTTGCCTACTTCCTCGTATTCTCGACGCTGGCCCTTATTGTCGGCCTGATCGTCGGCAATCTGGTTCAACCCGGCCGAGGCCTGAACATCGACCCGGCGTCGCTGGACGCCGGCGCGGTGTCGCAATACTCGACCGCCGCGCATGAGACGACCGTGGTCGGCTTCCTGCTGGCGATCATTCCCGACACCTTCGTGAGCGCCTTTTCGACCGGCAACATCCTGCAGGTCCTGTTCATCTCGGTTCTGTTCGGCCTGGCGCTGGCCATGGTCGGTGACGCGGGCAAGCCGGTCCTGACGATGCTGGAGTCGGTCTCAGCGGCCTTCTTCAAACTGGTGGCCATTGTGATGAAGGCCGCCCCTATCGGTGCGTTTGGGGCCTTCGCCTTCACCATCGGGGCCTATGGCATTGCCTCGGTGATCAATCTGATCGCCCTGGTTGCCACCTTCTATCTGACCTCGGCCATCTTCGTTGTTGGCATTCTCGGCCTTGTGGCCATCGCCAACGGCTTCTCGATCTTCAAGCTGATGCGCTACCTGAAGGAAGAGCTTCTGCTGGTGCTGGGCACCTCTTCGTCGGAAGCCGCCTTGCCAAGCCTTCTGCAGAAGATGGAGCGGGCCGGGGCGTCCAAGTCGGTCGTCGGCCTGGTCGTGCCGACTGGCTATTCGTTCAATCTGGACGGCACCAATATCTACATGACGATGGCAGCGCTGTTCATCGCCCAGGCGCTGAATATCGAGCTGACTCTTTGGCAGCAGGTGACCCTGTTGCTGGTGGCCATGCTGAGCTCCAAGGGGGCGGCGGGCATCACGGGCGCTGGCTTCATTACCCTGGCCGCTACACTGGCGGTCGTGCCTGATGTGCCAATCGCCGGCATGGCGCTCATCCTCGGCATCGACCGCTTCATGAGCGAATGCCGGGCCCTGACCAACTTCATCGGCAACGCTGTGGCGACCCTGGTGGTCGCCCGCTGGGAGGGGGCGCTGGACCGCGACGCCCTGGCGGCGGCGTTAAACGGGGAGCCCGCGCCTGTCGCGGCGGCTCCAGACCCGGCCGCGGGGCCGGGTGACGATCTGGCTCTGGCCCGGGACTGACACCCGGATCGAACGACCAAGAAACGAACAAGGGGAGGACCACCATCATGAAGACCCGGACCGCCATGCTGGCCACCACGGCCATCACCGGCCTGCTGACGTTCGCAGGCCCCGCTCTCGCGCAGACGACTGCGCTGTCTCCAGCCGCCCAAGCGCAGGCCGATCGCGCCGCCGCCGATCCCCAGGCGTCGTCCGTCGACGACATCGTGGTGGTCGGCTCCCAGATCCGGGGCGCAGATGTCACCGCCGCCCTGCCAGTCACGGTGCTGAGCGAGGAGCAGATCCTGGCCACCGGTGCGGTCAACGGCGACGACCTGCTGCGCACCATCCCGCAGATGGGCGATGTCCTGTTCAGCGCGGCCAACAACCCCCAGACGTCGAACGCGGCGCGCGGCGACGTGAACTCGGTGAACCTGCGATCGCTCGGCGTCGGCAACACCCTGGTGCTGCTGAACGGACGCCGCATCGTCCAGCACCCGACCAGCCAGGGCACGTCGGACACCGGCACGGTGCCGGTCTTGAGCTATAACTCCAATGCCATCCCGGTGTCGGGTCTGGAGCGTCTTGAGGTCCTGCTGGACGGCGCGGCCGCTATCTATGGTGCCGACGCCGTGGCCGGTGTGGTGAACACCGTGCTGCGCGATGACTTCGACGGCCTGAGGATGAACGCCCAGTACGGCGGGGCCGAGGGCACCAACCTGCGTGAGTTCAACCTGGGTGTCTTCGCCGGAAAGGATTTCGAGCGCGGCAACATCTCGGCCTTTATCGACTACACCGACCGTTCCGCGCTCCTGGCCGAGGACCAGAACTTCACCGCGACAGACAACCTGCGTTTCCTGTTCGCCCTCGAGCCGGCCTTCGAGGCGAGCCTGACCCCTGATGGACGAAACACACGCGGTGCCTGGGGCAACTTCGCCGTCGTTGGCGCGACAACGGCGATCCGGCGCGGCACGACCAGTCTGACGAGCAACGCAGGGGCGTTCCGCATCCAGCCAACGGCTCTGACCGGGTGTCTGGTGCCCAACGCCAACGACGCCAACGTCTGCCTCGGGTCGGGTGCGCTGAACTTCAACGGCGTGCAGCGCGACCTGCGTTTTGACACGGCACCGGGCACCACCATCTTGCCTGACACGCAGCGGCTGAACCTGTTCGTCGCGGGTCATTACGACCTCAACGGCAGCGTCACGGCCTTTGGTGAAGTCGGCTACTATCAGGCTGATACGCAGCGGATTCAGCCGCCCGTCATCAACCTGAACACCCTGACGATCCCGGCGTCGAACTACTGGAACCCGTTCGGGCCAGTGACCTTCGCCGACGGTCGGACCAACCCGAACCGGATTTCGGGCCTGACGAACGTCCCGGTCACGGGCCTGCCCATCACGCTCAACCAGTACCGCTTTGTGGATGCGGGCTATCAGGTCGTGGACGTGTCGAACTACCAGGCGCGCGCTCTGGCCGGTCTGCGCGGCGAATGGCGCGGCTTCGACTGGGAAACGGCGCTGCTGTATTCCGAGGCCGAGGCGATCGACGAGTCCGATGCCGTGAACAGCAATGCGCTGCAGACCTCGCTCGCCCTGTCGACGCCGGACGCCTACAACCCGTTCAGCGGCGGCTGCATCAACCAGACCAGCTTTGGTGACTGCACGCCCAGCTCTCAGGCCGCGATCGACGCCATCACATTCCGCCTGCGCCGCGAGTCGCGCACGACGCTGACCCAGTTCGACTTCCGTGTTTCGCGGTCCGACCTCTTCTCGCTGCCGGCGGGCGATGTGGGCGTGGCCTTCGGCTTTGAGACACGCCGCGAGACCCAGCGCGACAACCGCGATGAGAACCTGGACGGCACCATCCCGTTCGTCGACCGCGTGACGGGCGCGACCCAGCTGTCGAATGTCATCGCCGTCAGCCAGAACCCGGACACCCGCGGCGACCGCACCGTCAGCTCGGCCTACGTCGAGTTCGCCGTGCCGGTGATCTCGCCGGAGATGAACATCCCGCTGGTGCGCAGCCTGGACTTCCAGATCGCCGGCCGGGCCGAGAACTATTCGGACTTCGGCTCGAAGACGACCGGCAAGATCTCCGGCCGCTACGACCTGAACGACGCCCTCGCGATCCGCGGCACCGTGGCCACCGGCTTCCGGGCTCCCGCCCTGCAGCAGCAGTACTTCACCGCCACGTCCACCAACTTCCTGTCGGTGAACGGCGTCAGCACCCCGGTTGAGGTGGGCACCTTCCCCGCCACCAGCGCGGTGGCGAAGTCGCTGGGCGGCAAGGCGCTCGAGCCTGAAGAGTCAGTGAACTACTCCCTGGGCCTGGTGTTCCGCACCCGCGCCTGCGAGGCCACCATCGACGCCTACCGGATCGAGATCGACAACCGGATCGTCCTCTCCGAGAACATCCAGTGCAACCCGACGGGCACGCCGACGGCCCAGGCCATCTGCGGCCTGATCAACCCGCCCGGCACCAA
>JADCBH010000251.1 GCA_020253595.1 Brevundimonas sp. | reverse complement strand
CTTCCCTAGAACCTAGAACCTAACCCCTCGAACCTGCCCTACATCGGCCGCGTGACGCGCTCACTGAGGTTTGAGATCACCTCACGCGCATCGAAGGCGTTGGCGTCGCCCGCCGGTTTGGTACCCCGTCCGAGGACGATCTCGGCGGTCGCCTCAAAGCGGTCGATTTCGCGCACGTCGAAGTCGTTGCGGCCCCAGAACGGATCGTCCCAACGGCTCCAGCCCCGCGGGCCGAAGTAGCGCCAGGATGGCCCCCAGAACGGGCTGTAAGGACGATAAAGGGCATCGGGGAAAGCCTGATACCGCACGTCCCGGTCGGTCGCGCGCTCGACCGTCGAGAACCAGTCATAGCCGTTTTCGACGGTCAGCTCGGCGGCGCGCAGCAACAGGCCCATCTCGACCTGTTCGCGCGAGGTCACCGAGTTGCCAGCAAAGCTGACCCGATAGCGGTCGGTCTCCAGACGCTGCTCGGCATAACCGCCGCGCTGGCCGTTGAATCCGGCGGGGGCATAGGCGGTGGAGGTCGCGCAGGCCGAGAGCACAAGAGCCGTAGCGGCGACCAACAGAATGGACTGGGTTTTCATGGGTACGCTCCGGAGGGTGACGGACATTGGGTCATCCGACCTGAACGGCGCCTGAACGACGTCGTTCCGTGGAGGCACAAGTCCTTACAAACGCGAAACAATCAGTACAGCAGCGGTCAGCAGCAACAGGCCAACGATCACGCCGAACCCTTGCCGGAAGCGAGGCTCGTCCATACGCCGGACCAGCGCCGCTCCACCGAAACCGTAGGTCGTCATGGTCACGACGTCCATGAGGATTACCGCCGCAGCGAACAGGGCCAATTGCGGCGCGGCAGGCCGGTCCACGTCCAGAAACGGTGGCAGCACCGCGGTGAAGAACAGAACCGCCTTGGGATTGGCCAATTGCACCAGAAACCCGTCGACGAAGGCCGGTCGACGCGTCTGTACCGCGCGAACCGGGTCCCCTGACTGAGCGATTGGTCGAAGCGCGCCTCTGATCGACGAGACGCCCAACCACCCGACGTAGACGGCTCCGGCGATCGCGATCCAGCGGAACGCCTCGGGGAATGCGGTGACCAGCGCCCCGAGCCCAAGCGCTGCCGCCCCGAACCACACAAGTGTCGCCCCGTTCATGCCGGCCACGGCCAGCAGCACGGCACGGCGACCCCGCTCCATTCCGGTGGCGATGGAGAAGAGATTGGCCGGTCCCGGCGTCACAGCGAGCACCGCCATGACACCGCAGAAGGCGACGTAGAGCTGCGGATTGACGGGGAGGTGCATCAGGCGGACAGGCAGACCACCTGGGCGACCCGCAGATCGCGACGCAGGTCGTCGGCAACCCGGCCGTAGTTGTCGATGGTGACCGGCTCGCCCAGCTCCGCCTCATCGGCCCGCTGCTCGCCGCGAATGGCGGGGCCGAGGGTGTCGGGCGCGGTCGTGTAGATCCGGCCTCGACGTGGTGCCTCGGCGATGGTCACGGCCACGGCGCGGCCGGCGCGGTCCAGCGTGGGTGCGCCGGACAGACCCGCCAGCGTGCCCTCCAGACCCTCAGTGCGCCCGACCTCGGCCCAGGCCAGCACCGGCTCTTCGCGCGCCCCGCGGCCCCGCACCCTCAGGACCTCGCGGCCCAGAAGTCGCGATGTGACCTCTCCGGGCCTGCCCTGCGGAAAGCCCGGATGGAAGGCGCGCTGGCCGACACGGAGCGGCTCGGTCGTTGTCACTGGCAGGGCGGGCGGTCCCCCGGCCGTAATCAGAAGGGCGATGTCGGCGCGAGGCGACAGCCGCACGTCGGCCGAGACCGCACGTCCTCCGCCGACCACCAGGGCTGGCCTTCGGCAACCCTCAACGACGTGCCTCGCCGTCAGCCAGCGCCCCTGACCCGCAATGGAGAAGGCCGTACCTGCTGCGGGCACAAAGGGAACATCCGGAGCCGTAACCGTCACCGATGGATCGAAGGGTGTGATGGGCCCCAGCAGCGCCCCCTCGATCTCGTCGGGCGGCGGCGGGGCAGGCGGGGCATCGGCGTTTTCCCGGCGGCTGAGCGAAAAGACCAGCACCACGACCAGCAGGCCGCCGTACACCAGCCAGTCCGGCGGACGTGCCCCGGCCATGACCGCCTCAGCCGGTCAGGGCGGCGGCAAGGATCAGCGCCGTGGCGAGCTTGGCGGCGACCAGCAGGACGGCGGCCGAGACCTCGCCGTCCTGGATGCGCTGGGGCAGCCCGGTCAGAACCAGATCGACCACGCGGAAGGCCAGAAGCTGCAGGACTAGCGTCGCCAGGCCCCACAGCAGGATGTCGCGAACCGAGGTCGAAACGGACAGCGACACTGCCAGGGGAATCGCGAGGCCCAGCAGCACGCCCCCGAAGGCCACAGCGGCGGCGGAGTTACCCTCCCGGATCAGGCCGATCTCTTTCCACGGCGTCAGAAGACCATAGATCACCGCCCCGCCCGCCAGCAGGGCGAGCGTCGCCACAAGGTGCACGACAAGCACCGGGAAACCGCTGGCGAAAGCCTGCACCTCAGGACTGGTGAGGGCGTCGGTCAGGGGACTGGCGGCCATGGGCGAACGAGAACCGGCGAACGAATGGAGGGAACGAAAGGCGAAACGACTTGCCCCATTGCGGTCACGATCCGCAAGGTCACGTGGGCCACACTGTGTGACCAATGATTGCGGAAGGGTGAGCGCCCGTCTAAGCGCCCGCGATGACCGAAGCCCCAAATCACCTGCCGACCGTCCTTGTCGTCGCCTGCGCCCTGATTGATGCCGATGGCCGGGTGCTGATTGCCAAGCGCCCTGAAGGCAAGGCACTGGCTGGTCTATGGGAGTTTCCCGGCGGAAAGGTCGAGCCTGGAGAACGCCCGGAGCAGGCCCTGATCCGCGAGTTGCGGGAGGAACTGGGGATCGATGTGACCGAGGCCTGCCTCGCCCCGTTCGTTTTTGCGAGCCACGCTTACGATTCGTTTCACCTGTTGATGCCACTGTATCTATGCCGACGCTGGTCGGGAGTGGTCACGGCCCGTGAGCATCCCGCCCTGGCCTGGGTGAAGCCGTCCAAACTGGCGGACTATCCCATGCCACCCGCCGACGCGCCCCTGGTCGCATGGCTGCGCGACCTGCTTTAGGTCTGGAGGCTGTCGATGACCCCGCTGATCCGCCGCTTCCTCGCCGACGAGAGCGGGGCCACCGCCATCGAATACGGCATGATCTGCGGCATGATCTTTCTGGTGATCATCACCGCCGTGACCCTGTTCGCCAACCGGGCCACCGACATGTTCGACTATGTCAGCTCGACCATCGCCGCAGTGATCTAGGCCCCTCAGCCGCCCTTGCCGTGCTCCACGACGCCGAGCGCATCGGCCAGGCGAATACTGGCGGAACCACGCTTCAGAGGCTTGGGCTGACTTTCATGGGGGGCCCAGCCGGCAAGGTTGACGATCTCGAACGTCGCCGAAATTCGCCCGTCCGGCTCAGCATGGCGTTCCGCGTAGAGCTCTGAAGCCCGCATCAGGATCGCGCGATTCAGCGGCCGGATCGGCCCGGCCAACACATTGGTCTCTCCCATGGCGCGCAGGTCGCGAACCAGCGCAGGCAGGCCCGAGTAGCGCACCTTCACCCGATCCACGTCTGCCACCGGCAGCGCGAAGCCAGCTCGCTGTAGCAATCCCGCACCGTCGAAGCCGTCGGCAAACGGAGAGACACGCGCGCTCGCCCCGCCTCGCATTTCCAGTTCCGCCTCGGTCAGCACCGCGCGCAACTCCTTCAGCGTGCCGGCACCCAGCAAGGTTCCGAGAAACAGGCCGTCCGGTTTCAAAGCGCGGCGGATCTGGGTCAGGGCACCCGGCAGATCGTTGGCCCAGTGCAACGTCATCAGGGAGAGGATCAAATCGGCCGAACCCTCTGCCAAGGCGAGCGGTGCGGCCCCCGGGTCAGCGGTCAGGTCAGGGCTGACCGGCTCCGACGGCGCAGCCACTCGTACTGAGGCATCAGACCCTGCCAACACCTGCGAGAAAACCCCCGGGAGCGCCGAGAGGTCGACGGCGACCGGAAACTCCCGCAGGGTGGCTTCCAGGCTCTGGACGGCGTTCTCAGCGGCCCGCCGATGAAGGAAATCGGCGTCCGCAAAGCGTCCGACCGCCCGGGCCAGCCTCGCCGCCCGGCGACGGGGATCGAAAATCAGAGGGGGACCGGACGCGCTCATGCGCCATCAGGATGGAGGCTGGAAGGGGCGTTGGGAAGCGGGGCGAGCCCGCGCAGTTCCTGTCCTGCGCGATCTGGCACGAGGCCTGACGGACCTGATCCTTCCCCCGCTGGCCCATGACAGCCCCGAAGCGACCGCACAGGCCGGACTCACTCCGGGAGCCTGGAGCCGTGTGGTCTTCCTCGAAGATCCGGTCTGCGACGGCTGCGGCGCGGCATTCGAATACGACGGCGGTGACTTTGCCGCTGACCGGTGCGCGGCCTGTCTTGCCCGACCCTACCGCTTCGCCCGGACGCGGGCCGCCTGCGTCTACGACGAGGCCTCGCGAGGTCTG
>JADCBH010000250.1 GCA_020253595.1 Brevundimonas sp. | reverse complement strand
GCAAAAGCCGACTACAGGGCAACCTGCCCTCTGACCGGCCTCGAGCGCGCCCTGACCGGGGGTATAGGGATCACCGGCTTCGATCAGGCTTGGCTTCATCGAAGCCACCCAGGCACCCCAACGCCGCACCGAGGTTGGCCAGCGATAGCCGTCGCCGAAAGGCAGCTTGGCAGCATGCAACTTGATCACACCGTCAGCCCCGGCCTCATGCCGGGCACCAGGAACGATGAGTGAGTGAGCCACACCTGGCCGGTTCGCCTCAAGCCAGGCCTTCTTGGACAGCAGATATCGCTTCACACCGCCGGAACGGGGCGCGTAGAGCATGGTCGTGTCGACCATCCGGGGCCGGGGATCCGCAGTAGAGGCCTTGAGCGCCCTGAGTGTGTCAGCGACCTCCTCGTCCCAGCCAGGAATGAGCCGGAGTTCGCCTTCCTGGACGTCGAGTTCCGCCATGCTCATGGGGTCAAAATCCTCCGCAGTCCGCCGCGAAACGCGCGAGCGTCGATTTTGGATGCGTGCGGACGATGTGCGCCGGACCATGACGCGCCCCTACGCGCACGAACCGCGAAGCTCAAGCGGTATCGTCGTCTGCCCGGTCGCTGGGCAGAGGGATTCCGCGGCGGGTCAGGGCCTCGCGCACCAGAACCTCAAGCTGGGCGTTGACCGAGCGAAGCTCGGCACCTGCCAGACGCTCGACGGCCGCCATCACACCGGGCGAAGCCCGCAGCAGGAAGGATTTGCGCGCCCGGCCCGCCACCGGTCACCCGTAAAGGGTGCCGGTGTTGACGACGGGCTGCGCCTCCCGGTCGGCGCACAGCACCACCAGAAGATTCGACACCATGGCCGCCTTGCGCTCCTCGTCCAGCTCGACCACACGACGCTCCGATAGGTCGGCCAGGGCGCTTTCGACCATGCCCACGGCACCCCGCACGATCAGGCGACGGGCGGACAGGATGGCTTCGGCCTGCTGCCGACGCAGCATGGCACCAGCGATTTCGGGCGCGTAGGCGAGATGCGCCAGACGGGCTTCGTCGATGGCCACGCCTGCCACACGCACACGGTTGGCCAGCTCAATCTGCAGCTTCTCGGCGACTTCCTCGGCATCTGCGCGCAGGGTCAGCTCGGTTTCGGCACCCTCCTCCTGCTCGCCGTGGTCATAGGCATAGTGGGAGGCGATATCGCGCAGACCCGTTTCGATCTGGATGTTCACGAAGGCCTGGTAGTCATCGACATCGAACAGGGCCTGGGCCGAATCCTCGACGCGCCAGACGACGTTGGCGGCGATCTCTACCGGGCTGCCTCGCCGGTCGTTGACCTTCAGGGTGTCCGAC
The DNA here is from genome assembly GCA_020253595.1 of Brevundimonas sp. Lineage (GTDB taxonomy): Bacteria > Pseudomonadota > Alphaproteobacteria > Caulobacterales > Caulobacteraceae > Brevundimonas. The sequence goes on along the minus strand of JADCBH010000250.1, from coordinate 3,455 downwards.
GTGACGTTTCGGGCGCGCAGAGAGATTTTCTTGCGCGTGTACCACGGCAGTACCCACCGGAGGCCCGTCGCCCGATCGGTGCCGCGATAGTCGCCGAACAGCAGGATCGCCGCGCCCTCGTTCGGCTGCAGGGAATAGAGACCACACATCAGGAACAGACCCAAGGTGGCGAGGGATATTCCCGCCACGACGTTAAGGATGGCCTCGGGGTTCTGGGCGACCAGCACCGGACCCACGACAACCAGCCCCAAGCCTGCCAGCAACATCAGGATACCATTGGCGGTCGAGGCCGGGCGTTCGGTGGATACGGTTCTGCGGTCGTTCATGCTGATCTCCCAATCGATACCGCAGTGATATCACTTTGATCGCGCTCCTGGCAACAGCGCATGGAATGCTGCTGGTCTTCCGCCACGCTTTCGGCCTTGCATTCGCCTCAAATTCGCGAAACTTGGGACAGGCCGCGCAGCCCCTGTTAGAAGGCGCCGGCGCCCGCCTGCGCGTAGCCATCTGGGGTGATTTCTCGAATGCGTAGACTGCTTGCGACCGCGGTGGCGCTGGCCCCCTTGTTGGCGGCGTCCGGGGCCCTGGCCGAGGTGGTCATCTCGAACACCCGCAGCACGCCTATCCAGACCTCGAACGCAACTGGGTCAGGCCGTGACGATATCCGCATCGCCTCCGGAGGATCGATCGCGGTCAATACTGGCGTGGCGCTTACGGTCGACAGCAACAATTCGGTTGATCTGGACGCAGGCTCGACGATCACCCTGAACAACGCCGCCGATGGAGCCACGGGCATTCTCGTCGGACCGGCCGCCACGTCGGGCAACATCACGATCGGCGGCACGATCTCCGTCACGGACAACATCGATTCCTATCCGGACTCGGACAACGACGGCGATCTTGACGGACCGTTCTCCAATGGCGCTGACCGCTATGGCCTGCGCCTGGTTGGCGGAACGCCGCTTACCGGCAACATCCTTGTCGAGAGCACGGCGCTTGTGCTCGTGGAGAGCACGAACGCGCGGGCCATTTCTATCGAGCGCAACCTCACTGGCAATGTGACAACGTTCGGGAATCTCCGCGCTGTCGGGCAAAACGCCATAACGTATAGCCAAACCGGTGCCGTTTCCGGCTCGGTCCTCCTCGGAGGGCCGGTGACCGCGCTGGGACAGGGAGCCAGTGCGGTCAACATCCAGGGCGATGTCGGCGGCAGGCTCACTCTGCAATCCGACATGTCGGCGACAGGCTACCGCTACTCCTCCCGTCCCAGCGACACGGTAATCGGTCGTCTTGAGGCCGACGACCTTCTGCAGGGCGGATCCGCGATCGTGATCGGCGGAAACGTCGGCGGCGGCGTCGTGCTCGACGTGCGTCCCGCCGATAATTCCACGACCTCGACGGACGAGGACAACGACGGCATTGCCGACGCCAATGAAGGGAACTCGGCGATCTCGAGCTTTGGTGGGGCTCCGGCGCTGACGGTTGGTTCAGCCACGCGCTCCATCACGCTCGGTGCCGCCGGCACCGGCGATCTCAACTTCGGCCTGATCAACCGCGGCGCAATCACCGGAGATGGCGTCTATAACGGAATTGCAGCGACTGGCGTTCGTCTCGGCGTCGCTGGTGGTCAGACGGTGACAATCGCGGGCGGTGTTCGAAACGAGGGCACGATCGTCGGCCTGGGTCGGGATGCGGGCGCGACCGCCATCTCGTTCGGAACGGGCGTCACTACGCCGCGCTTCGTCAACACCAACGCCGTCACCGCAGGGGTTTCTTCGACACTCGCCAATGCCCCCGCGGTCGCAATCGCCATCGCCCAGGGCGCGAACCTGCCGAGCCTGACCAATACAGGGTCGGTTCTGGCGACCAGCGGCGGCGGGCTGGCGAGCGCCACCGCCATCAGTGACAGGTCGGGTTCCCTGACCTCCATAACGAATGCGGGATCGATCCAGGCGACCGTCGTTGCAAACCTGGCCGGCGATCCGGTCACAGGGTCGTCGACCGCAATCGATGTGTCTGCCAACACGACCGGCGTGACGGTGCGCCAGTTCGGTGAAACCAGCACGCCGACGGCTTCGGATCCGGACACGGACGGCGATGGCGTGACCGACTCCAACGAGCCGTTCATCATCGGCGATATCCGGTTCGGTTCAGGTGCCGATACCCTGGCCGTAGAGAACGGGCAGGTGAGCGGTGCCATCTCGTTCGGCAATGGGGCTGACAGACTGTCAATCACCGGCGGCGCGATCGTGCGGGGATCGGTCTCGGACACCGACGGCCTGCTGACGGTCGATATCGCCAACGGAACGCTCGATGCCCGTCAGACGACCGTTACCCGGGCCACAAGCCTGAACATCGGTGCCAACGGCGATCTGATTGTGACGCTCGACCCCGCAACGAGCACCAACGCCGGTTTCCGCGTCAACGGAACGGCAACCCTGGCCAACGGCGCGGGCCTGGGCATCCGCTTCAACTCCCTGATCACGGAAGCCCGACGTTTCACCATCATTGACGCGGACGTCCTCAACATCGGGACACTGGACCAGACGGCGGTTCAGGCCAACTCGCCCTACCTGTTCGTCGTTTCGGCGGGTTCCAACGTCGCCGCAGGCGATGTCTTCGTGGATGCCCGCAGGCGCATCGCAGCCGAAGCCAGCCTGATCGCCGTGGAGGCGCAGGCCTTTAACGGCTTCTACAGCGGACTGGCTGGCGACTCCGTTCTCCGTGATCTCTTCATCGCCCAGACGACGCGCGAAGGCTTCATCAACCTGTATGAGCAGGTTCTGCCCGATCACTCCGGTGGACCGCTTCTGTCGCTCGCATCGGGCGTGGATGCCGTCACCCGTGCCCTGAGCGGTCGCAATGCCACTGTCGCGCCGGGTGAAACCAGCGCCTGGCTGCAGGAAATCAATTTCTACGCCGACAAGGACAAGACAGACACCTACGGCTTCCGATCCGAAGGGTTCGGCGTGGCAGGCGGTATCGAGCGCGGCTCGACGCTTGGAGCGGTCGGGGTCACCCTCGCCTTCACGTCCTCCGACATCGAGGATCCGGAGGCCGAGGCGCAGGAAATCCTGTCCGCCAGCCTGGTCGAGCTGGGCCTGTCGTGGCGTGCGCAGGGGCAGGCCTGGTCCACATGGGCGCGCGCCGCAGGCGGCTATGCGACCTTTGACTCGACGCGCCAGCTGGTGACCGAGAGTGTCAATCTGATCAACCAGTCCAGCTGGAACGGCTTCACGCTCGCTCTCGCTGGCGGTGCCTCCTACGAACGTAACTTCGGTCGCCTCAGCATTCGTCCGGAAGCGTTCGTCGAATACTTCTCCCTGAGCGAGGACGGCCACGCCGAGGAAGGGGTCAACAGCGGCTTCAATCTTGAGATCGAAGACCGCGACGGTCACATGTTCACCGGCGTGGCGGCGGTCAACATCGGCTATGGATTTGGCCAGGATGGATGG
>JADCBH010000025.1 GCA_020253595.1 Brevundimonas sp. | reverse complement strand
TAGCTCACTGCGCCATAAGAGGCGTAAGAAGTGTCGTCGATAGTTGACGCCACCACTCTATAGGCGTTTCGGGCCGCCGTCTGCGCGGTTGCCAGTGTGCAGACATTGCCGGCGCAGCCCGCCGGAAGGACCGTCGGAACATCGGGCAGCACGCTACTTGCGAAGTCGCTGTCGACCTTGGTGTATTCGAACCCGATCAGCCAATTCAGCCGGGCGTCATCGGAAATCAGTCGCACATCCTGAACCAACCGCTCGAAATCCTCTTCGGCGGGTCCGGTGATCGTCAGAGCGCGCTGCACCGCCTGGGCCGCGTTGAAATCCAGGTCCTGAGTCGAAGTGTTTTCACGCGATCGGTAGCCCGTAAGCGATTGAAGGGTGACGCCATCGAAGGCGTAACTCAGATCGGCGATAGTGGTCGTCGTGTCCCGCGTGAACCGCTGTTCGCTACCAATCGGCTTCCTGAAACGGGGAATGGAGAAACCGGTCGGCCCCGGATTGTTAAACGGGGGGTCGTTGACGGCCAGAACTTCCTCGAAGACCTCGGGACGCGGGGCGTCTTCCGAGCCGTGCTCGACCATGACCCAGCCGCTGAACTGCTCGGTGGGCTGGAACGAGACCGAACCTCGCAGCCCCCAAGACTCGCGGACATCCAGGAAACGGCCGTCGATCGAGCTGGTGTAGAAGCCCTCGGTCTGCTCGTTGTAGAAAGCACCCAGCCGTGCCGCGGTCGTGGCGTCCAGCGGAAGATTGGCTACGCCCTCCAGGCCGATGTACGCGTTTGCACCCGTCTCTGCGGCGATTCGCCCGCCGGCGGTCGGACGCGGACGGGCGGTGAGGATATTGACCGCCCCACCAAGGGCGTTGCGTCCGAAATAGGAACCCTGAGGTCCCTTCAGAATCTCGACCCGATCGATGTCGAAGAAGTCGGCGGCCACATAGTTCCGTCCGCCGATGTTTCCGCCCGGCACGAATATGCCGTCGCGATAAAGTCCGGAGCCAGATTCGGCGTTATTCTGGCGCGTATTGCCCTCGCCCCGGATCACGAATTCGTCGCTGACGCCGGTGCCATTGTCGATTACCTGAAGCCCCGCTACCTGGCGGGTCAGATCCTTGCCGCTATCCACGCCGCGTGTGTCGAGTTGCTCGCCCAGCACAACATCGGCGGAGGCGGGTATCTGATCCAGGGTCTCCGCCCGACGGCGCGCCGTGACGATGATTTCCTCGACCTCCGTAGCGGCGTCCTGACTGCTCGCCGTCTGGGCTTGGGCCATCCCGCCCCAAGCGGAGAGGCTCAACGCCAGTGCGCTGATGGATACGGACAGACGTACGCGCGTGGACCTCATCTTCTCGCTCCCTTGGACATAAGTCCGCTGCGGGATTCTTGAAAAGGAGCCTAAGCGCGTCTGACGTTGTTTGCCAACAGTGAAGCCAACAAATGTCGCCACTTCCATCTGGGTGTTGCCGGATTGCGCCAGCGAACGCCGTACACTCATGGATTTGGGCGTTCGCCGTGTGCCGCCCGTCGCGTGCGCCGCCCCCGCAGGACCTGGCCCGATGCGCGGCCCGGCATCAAAGCGTGGAGCTCGCGAGCGCGCTCCACTCCCCGACTATGCATCTCGCGCGCTAGGCTGAAAGCCTTTTGTGGTTGCCCGGCGACAATCGCTCTTGTGAGCGCCTGATATCCCCGCAGCTCCGCCTGGCGCATTTCGCGCGTCGCGAAGCTGAGATGGCCGTAGAGCGCGCCGGCACCCTCCGTCAGATCATTGATCAGGCGCACCAGACGCTGATTGTGGGCGGCGCGGAACAGGATCCCGACATAGGCGTAGCTGGCCTCCTGAAAAGCGCGGGGCTGAACATCCGTATCGCGGGCGAGCGCTGACAGTAGATCGAGCTGCTCATAAAGCGCCTTGTGGTCCTCATCGGTCGCCAGCACGGCCGACCGTTCGGCAAGCATGGCGAACAGCACTTCGCGCACCCCGAGGACGTCCTGAACCTCCTGATCTTCGAGTGCCACGACAAACGCCCCCTTCTGGGGCACCACGCGGATCAGGTTCAGTGACTCCAGCAGCCTCAGCGCTTCGCGCACCGGACCGCGACTGACACCGAACCGCTCCGCCAGTTCGACCGTTCCGAGGTGATCGCCCGGGCCGTAGTGACCAGTTTGAATCAGCTCGCGGATCTTTGCTGCGAGGTCCGGCGGAGTATTGGGCTGAACAGCTTTCATCGGGGCTCCTCGATCAAACCGGACAAATAGTGGAGCCGAACCCTCGCGTCGAGCGGCGAAAAGCCGTGACACTCTCGGAGCATTCCGCCGTTGACCTGTCAAAAAATGTCGGCATTCATATCAAAAATGTTGACAGAAAGATGGTCAATGCTGCCAGCACGCGAGCTTGAGTTTCTGGTCTTCGATTGGTTGGACGCCGGGACCTTACTGACTCGTGCGCGCTTCTCGGGGCATGATCTCGAACAGTATCAGGGCGTTGTTGATCTCGCGCGACGCATCGCTGCGTCCCATTTTGCGCCGTTTTCCGCCGAGCTCGACGAAACCGAACCATGGGTCGTGGACGGGAGGGCGGTGACAC
>JADCBH010000249.1 GCA_020253595.1 Brevundimonas sp. | reverse complement strand
TGGTCGGTCATTCGATGGGCGGGATGCAGGCCCTCGCGCTGGCGGAGCTGCGACCGGATATGGTGGCCGGGCTTGTACTGGTCGGATCCCAGATCGAATCCTGGCCGGAGGATCGACGCCTCGAAATGGGCCGCGCGGCCGACGCCCTCGCCGTCGCATGGTCCGAGGATCTTGCGAGTGAGCTAGCGAAGACCTTGGTCGGCGACGCCTTCCTTGCCGACAATCCTGCCTGGATCGGCAGTTGGTTCCACACGGTTTCGGGTTGGGATCTACCCGGCCATTCCAGTCTCGCGCGAGCGGTGGCGAATCGACCGGACCGGAGCAACGCATGGAGGGCATTTACGGGTCCGCGCATGATCGTCCACGGTGGAGCGGATAGAGCGATATCCGTTGCGGTCGCCCAAGCCGCAGCCACCTCGGAAAGCTGCGACCTTCGCGTGTTGGAGGACGTCGGTCACTGTCCACCCCTGGAGGCCCCCGACGCCTTTACCGCCCTGCTGACCAGCTACCTTGCAGAGCATGGCGTCATCGCCCGTCTCCCGCCGCCGGAGAGTGCGTGATTTCGGAGTCGCCCGGCAGGGTGGCGATCGTGACCGGGGCAGGCCAGGGGTTGGGCCGGGCCTACGCCGAGGCACTGGCAAGGCGTGGCATCGCCGTGCTGGTCGAGGACGCCGGGGTCGGCCCTGACGGCCGGGGTGGCGAAGTCGCGCTCGCGGAGAGCGTCGCCGAAGCCATTCGCCGAAAGGGTGGACGCGCCGTCGCGTGCGCGACGCCCGTCGGCGAAGCTGGGCAGGGGCAGGCCATCATTGAGACAGCCATGGATGCGTTCGGGCGGATCGACATCCTGATCAACAACGCCGGTTTCCTGCGCGACCGGAGCTTCGCCAAGATGAGCGCCGACGACATCGAGGCGATCATACGGGTCCATCTTCTGGGCGCAATGCATGTCACCCGCGCCGCATGGCCCCTGCTCTGCGCGCAGGGCCACGGCCGGATCGTCCTGACCACCTCCAGTTCGGGACTATGGGGCGCTTTCGGCCAGGCCAATTACGACGCGGCGAAGCTGGGGCTCGTGGGCTTTATGAACGCCCTCAAACTCGAGGGAAGCCGCCATAACGTCCTGGTCAACACGATCGCCCCCCTGGCGGCGACACGCCTGGGCAACGACATCTTCCCGCCGGACGCCCTGGCCCGGATGCATCCGGACTGGATCGTCGCTCTGGTGCTGTGGCTGGCGTCTGACGCCTGCACCATCAGCGGTGAAACCATCGAAGCGGGAGCCGGACGCTACGCCCGGGTCCGGCTCACCAGCACGGCGACACGGGAGATCGCGGTCGACGGCCAGGTCGGACCGGAGCAGGCAGGCGAGGTCGTGTCGGAGCTGATGACCCTGGACACGGTGCATCCATTTCCCAACGCCGCCGATGCGGTAGCGAGACTGCTACTGGGCACCTGATCGGCTAGTTGAAAAGCTGGACGATGTGGCCGTTGATCTCGCTGTGAAACTGACGCCGGCTGGTCCAGGCTGGCGGTTGATTGGTCGTGTTCCAGTCCGCCCATTTGGCCTGCAGCCGGGCGACCACCTCCGGCCTGTCTTGCGACAGATCGGTTCTTTCGCCGGGATCGGCCGCAAGATCGTAGAGCAGGGTCCACTGGCCGAGCGCCGAGACCTCGGCCGGCACGCCGTCCGGGACCGGTTGACCCGAGACCTCGCGCTCGATGTCCTGGACTTGATCGCTTCGGTTGACCACGATCAGCTTCCAGTCGCCGTCCCGGATAACGTAGTTCGGCCCCATACGCCAATAGAGGGTTTCGTGGGGCCGGCCCGAACGCTCGCCGGTCAGATAGGGCAGCAGATTGACGCCTTCGAGCGCCGGGTCCGCGCGAGCGCCGGCGACCGCCACCGCCGTCGCGGCGATGTCGAGGCTGCTGGCGGGGGCCTCAAAGGAGCCGGGGGCTATGCGGCCCGGCCAGGACACCAGGAAAGGCACGCGGATCCCGCCTTCCCAAGGATAGGCCTTGAATCCGGACAGGGGGCCATTGCTGCACGCGCCCCTTACATAGTTGGCGCAGCCGTTGTCGCTGACGAAGACAATCAGGGTGTCGTCCTCCAGGCCCTCAGCCCGAAGCTTGGCCCGCAGTCGCCCGACACCGTCGTCCAGTGCGGATATCATGGCGCGATAGGTCCGCGTGTGTTCGGGGAGGGAGGCAGGGAACCGCTCGGCGTAGCGCGCCGAAGCCTGGAGCGGCGTATGCGGTGCCGTGTACGCCAGATAGAGGAAGAAAGGTGAACCTTGGTGGCGATCGACAAAGGCGACCGCCTCATCTGTCAAGACATCTGTCAGATAACCGCCGACTTCGACGATGTCGCGTCCGCGATAGAGCGGCAACCGGGTGCGGTCTATCAGCCGGTCCTCGCCCACAGGCGCGCTGATATCGCCTGGCTCTAGCGTTATCAGATAGTCCGTGCCACCTGCCAGCACGCCGAAGAACTCGTCAAAGCCCCGGTCAAGCGGCTGATAGCCGGCCCCCTGTCCGAGGTGCCATTTGCCGATCGCACCGGTTGAGTAGCCCTCCTGGCGCATCCGCTGCGCCACCGTGACTTGGTCCAATGGAAGGCCGATCTGGGTGTCACGCCCGACGGGATTAAACTCGAAGCCGAACCGGTTTTGCTGCCTGCCGCTGATCAGTGCAGCGCGAGATGGTGCGCAGACAGCGGCTGTCACGTAACCTTGGGTCAATCGTGCCCCGGACGCGGCCAACGCATCCAGGTTGGGAGTGGGAATAGGCCCGCCGTAGGCCCCCAGATCGCCGTATCCCAGATCATCGGCGACGATGACGATGACGTTCGGCCTCCCGACCACCGTCGGGTCTGTGAGCACCCGCTCCGGTGAAGGCGTCGGGGCGCACGCCCCAAGAGCCAGGACAAGGGCGACGGCCAGACCCTGGATGGGGCGCGACGATAGCAGTTGCATCGATCTCATTCCTTCAGGCTTGGGGTCCCGGCGCGCGAAGCACCGTACGAAACCCGATGTGAACCGAGCCTAACGAGGCGTCGCCGGGTTGGCGGGCCGCCGGTCGGTATCGATGGCAGTAGTTGTCGGCGCACATCCAGGATCCGCCCTTGATGACCCGCGCGCCTGGGACCCAACCCGGAATGGCGGCGGCTTCCGGCCACAGATCTCCGGTCCACTCCCAGACGTTGCCAGTCATGTCGAAAAGGCCGAGTCCGTTGGCCGGAAAGCAGCCGACGGGAGCCAGGCCCGTGTAGCCGTCGTCGCCAGTGTCCGCAGCCGGAAATGGACCCTGCCAGTGGTTGGCAAGTCGGCGTCCGCCTGGCGCGGGTTCGTCGCCCCACACATATTCGCTGTCGCCACCGGCGCGCGCCGCCCGCTCCCATTCGGCCTCGGTTGGAAGATCCCGGCCCAGCCACTGCGCATAGGCCATGGCGTCTTCGTGAGCCAACAGGACAACCGGCTCAAGATCCCGACCCGCGATCCCCTCGCCATCGCCGAAAGGATCGCGCCAGCTTGCCGTCGGAGACAGGGCCCATCCGCCACCGGTGGTCGTTTCGGGCGCGAAGACTGCGCCGCCAGCCCCTTCGCGTTCGGCAACGGTCTTGTATCCCGTGGCCCGGACGAACATCCCGAACGCCTCGTTGGTGACTTCCGTCCGATCGATCCAGAAGCCTTCCACAAAAGCCGTCCGTCGGGGTCGTTCCTCGGGCTGGAAATGATCTGAACCGAGCGTCGTCTCGCCAGGCGCGACCCACGCCATCCCGTTTGACCCTGAGCCTGGAAAAGCAGCGACCGGCCTGAGACAGGGCACTCCGGCCGTTCGATGCGCTTGCGGTGCCTCAACCGGATCAGTGCAGGCTCCAAGTGCTCCGGAGACCATCGCCTGAGCGAGGGCCACGATGAGGAGTGCGCTTCGCTTCGAATGCCGCATGGGCTTAAGATTGCGCGGAAAACGGACAGTTGCAACCGAACAGGTGCCTCAATGGTAAAAATATGTCGCCATTTTTGCTGTTGCATGACGACACTCTTGGTCATTAGGTGGGTTTGAAGGAGAGGGCGATGTTGAAGCGTTTAATTCTGGGAGCCGTGCTCGCGTTAACAGCGATCGGAGGGGCTGTCGCACAAAGTCCGCCGCGCCCCAACGTCATCGTAATTCTCGCCGACGACCTCGGCCTGCCGGATTTGAGCACCTACGGCGGACCGCGGTCCGTGCCCACGCCCAACATCGACCGGCTGGCTGCGCGTGGCGTGCGGTTCACTCGCGCCTATGCCGCGGCCCCCGTTTGCAGCCCATCACGGGCCGCCCTGCTGAGCGGACGATACCCCCAGCGACATGGATTCGAATTCTTGATTCCTGAGGGACCAGACGCCGGGAACGAAGGCTTGGCACCCGATCAACGGCTTTTCTCCGAACGTCTCGCCGCAGATGGATACCGCACTGCCGCGATTGGAAAGTGGCACCTGGGGTCGACACCGGACCGCTTGCCCACAGCCAGGGGCTTCGATCGCTTCTTCGGCTTTCTGGCAGGCGAGACGGCCTACATCGACGCCGATGTCCCCGGTGTTATCAGCCGCGCCATACCCTATCTGGGCGAACGAAGCTTTCGGCGCGTGCGCGACTGGGTCCAGGTCGGTCGCCTTCAGCCCGGGGACGAGACCCTCGAGATTCTGGATAACGACGATCGCTACCTCACGGATGTCCTGACCGATGAGGCGGTGTCCTTTATCGGTGAAAGTCAGTCCACCGACCCCTATTTCCTCTATCTCGCCTACAGCGCCCCGCACTCGCCGTTTCAGACAACCGAGGCCTACGAGGCCCGCTTCGCGCACATCGACGACCCACTGCAACGAACATACGCCGCGATGATCTCGGCCCTCGACGACGGGGTGGGCCGGGTGCTCGATGCGGTGGAACGGTCGGGCCAGGCGGAGAATACATTGATCGTGGTCACCTCCGACAACGGTGCGGCGACCTATCTCGGGATATCGGACTGCGAAACGCTGAGCGGCGGCAAGCTCAGCAATTTCGAAGGTGGATCCCGGGTGCCGTTCATCGCCAGTTGGCCAGCGCATTGGCCCCAGGGGATATCCGAACACCGGAACATCTCGCAGATGGACATCGCAGCCACGGCTTTAGCGGCCGCTGGGTTGGAACCTGCCCTGCCGCTCGATGGCGTGGATCTGACCTCCGCACTTCAGCCTGGGGCCGAAAATGAAGCGGTGCACGAGACCCTTTTCTGGCGCACCGGACAGGAATCTGCCGTGCTCGCCGGGGACTGGAAGCTGATCCAGAACAGTCGGCCGGGCGCAGTGCCCTGGCTGTTCAACCTCGCGGACGATCCCACCGAGAGCCGGCTCCAGACATTCGCCCGGCGCGACGTGGTCGCCGACCTGCGGGGACGCTACGCCGCCTGGGAAGCCCAGATGCAGGCTCCTGCCTGGCCGTCGAAGGGGACCGTTCAGGTCTTCCAGTGCGGTCGCAACTCATTCCAGGATCAATAGGGACAACCGCGAAGATGCTGTTTTCTTTTTCCGAACGAGCCCTTGAGCTTCGCGACCGGGTCCGGCGCTTCATGACAGACCGTGTCCTGCTGGCCGAAGCCCGGTTTGCTTCGGAAACGGAAGGCGAGCGACGCTGGACCACCCCGCCGATCCTTGAGGAGCTGAAGGCGGAGGCCCGCGCCCAGGGGCTCTGGAATCTCTTTCTTCCGGACAGTCCATTCGGTGCCGGCCTAAGCAATCTCGATTACGCCATCCTTGCCGAGGAAATGGGCCGGGTGACCTGGGCACCGGAAATCTTCAACTGCAATGCCCCGGACACCGGCAACATGGAGGTGCTGATCCGATACGGCACCGAAGCCCAGAAAGCTCGCTGGCTGGAGCCGCTCCTGGCCGGCGAAATCCGGTCCTGCTTTGCTATGACGGAACCCGCCGTCGCCTCGTCCGATGCCACCAATATCGAGACGCGCATCTCACGGGACGGCGACGATTACGTCATCAACGGCCGCAAGTGGTGGACCACGGGGGCAATGAACGCCCGCTGCGAGATCGCAATTCTAATGGGCAAGAATGACCCTGACGCCCCGCGTCATCAGCAGCAATCGATGATCCTCGTTCCCATGAAGTCCAAGGGCATCGAGATCGTGCGCGGCTTGACAACGCTTGGATTCGATGAGCCGCCGCACGGTCACGCCGAAGTCGTTTTCGACAATGTGCGGGTGCCGGCCGAGAACATGCTGTTGGGCGAAGGTCGCGGATTCGAGATCGCCCAGGGCCGTCTCGGGCCTGGACGCATTCACCACTGCATGCGCCTGATCGGCCTGGCCGAGCGTGCACTGGAAGCCATGTGCGTCAGAGCGGGTCAGAGGGTCGCATTCGGCAAACGACTTCTCGACCAGGGCGTGATCCGTCAGCAGATCGCCCTGTCTCGGCTGGAGATCGATCAGGCGCGGCTGCTGACACTGGCGGCCGCGCACAAGATGGACGTCGGCGGCAACAAGGCCGCCCGGATGGAAATCGCCATGATCAAGGTGGCCGCGCCTCGCATGGCTCAATCCGTGCTGGACCGCGCCATTCAGGTTCACGGCGGTGCCGGCCTGTCGCAAGATTTCTTCCTCGGCTACGCCTTCACTGCGGCGCGTATCCTGAGGATCGCCGACGGGCCCGACGAGGTGCATCTGGAAACAATCGCGAAGACCGAACTATCAAAGGCTGCCTGACGCCGCGAAGGTCAGGCCAGAAGCGCGGCAGGGCCGGCATCGCCGACGCCGTCTTCGGCCGTCGGAAAGACATCGCATCGGGAGGGGATCAGGCCGACGAAATGGCGGTGGAAATAGCGCGCCGCCGCCCGTTTGCCGGCGGCATAGTCGACATCGTCGTGGCGGGCAGCGGCCGGAGCTTGGAGCAGCCACATCCAGGCGACGACCAGATCGCCAACGATCTCCAGAAAGGGCGTGGCGGCGGCGAGCGCCACCCGTCGGTCGGGCTCTTCTGTCAGCCGTTGGTGAAGCGCCTCGATCGCGTCCAAGGCCTTCAGGATCGTCGCCGCGATGCCCCACGGGTCGGAAACAGTCTCCCCATCCCTGCGTATCTCGGTAAACACAAGGCCCAGGCCGACTTCGGCCGTTGAGGATGGCGACCCGCGCAGCAGCCCGATGGCCTGGATGCCCGTCGTGCCCTCGTGAATCGCATTCAGGCGCTGATCACGGAACCAACGCTCGACCGGATGGTCGCGGACATAGCCCGCGCCGCCCAGCACCTGAATGGCCAGCGAGTTGGACTCGATCCCGCGCTCCGCGGGCCAGGATTTGATGATGGGCGTCAGCGCATCAAGCAAACGCGAGGCCCTCAGACGCACGTCGGCCTCGGGATGAGACTCGGCGTCATCGAGCAGGCGCGCGCCGAAAAGGCACAGGGCAAGACCGCCTTCCGCAAACGCCTTCTGCCGCAGGATCATCCGAGCAACATCGGGGTGTTCGATGATCGGGCTCGCCACGCCCGTCGGAACGTTAGGTGCCCTCCCCTGCCGACGTTGCGAAGCATATTCGGCGGAATAGGCATAGGCCGCGTATGCGGTCACGGCGGCACCGGCACCAACGCCGACCCGCGCCTCGTTCATCATCTGGAACATCTGCGGCAGGCCGTTATGCAGCCGGCCAAGCAGGACCCCCTCGCAGTCGTCATCCTCGCCGAAGCGGAGCGCGCAGTTGGTGGTCGCGCGGTGCCCGAGCTTGTGGTTCAGGCCGATCAGGCGGACGTCGTTGGACGGTCCCACCCTTCCAGCCTCGTCGAGCTTGTGCTTCGGGACAATGAACAGCGAAAGGCCGCCGGCACCCGACGGACCGCCGTCCACACGGGCCAAGACCATATGGATGATCGTGTCTGACAGGTCATGGTCGCCGCCCGAGATCCACATCTTTTCGCCGCGAATGAGCCAGCGGCCATCGGGTGCCAGCCGGGCGGATGTCCTGACCTCGGACAGTGACGATCCGGCTTGCGGTTCCGACAGGCACATCGTGCCCAGCCAGCGCCCCTCCAGCATCGGCGGCAGGTAGCGCGCGCGCTGAGCATCATCGCCGAAGGTCGAGACCAATCGAGCCGCCGCCGCCGTCAGAAAGGCGTAACCCATGGCGGGATTGTCGACCGACGCGAACACCATCTGACAGGCGCTGGCGATCAAATGCGGCAGTTGACTGCCGCCGTTCTCGACATCGAAGGCTGCCGCGATGAAGCCGCCATCGCAATAGGCGCGAATCGCCTGCTTGAGCGGGGCCGGTGTCACCGCCCGCCCGTCCACGACCC
>JADCBH010000248.1 GCA_020253595.1 Brevundimonas sp. | reverse complement strand
CATTCCCCAATGGCGACGCCCGCGAATTGGTGCAGCGCCTGATAGGTGCCGACCGCGACCGCGCTCTCCATCGGCGACCCGTCCAGGGCCCGGTCGGCCAGACCCGGCACGACGAAGCTCCATCGCGACAGGCCGACGGCCTGAGCCACCGCCGATGCCGCGCCCGCTACCGCCGCCCAGGCCGGCCAGCGGCCGTCGCCTGACCGGATCGCCTCACCCGTCCAGCCCGATACCCAAAGAAAGGCCAGGGCGCAGAGCGCGAACGCCAGCCAGATCACGATCAGCTCGGGCCCGCCTGCGCGGAACGCCGCCAGCACCTGCAGCGGCGGCTCCCTCAGCACGTCGTCGTATCCGAACCGCTCGACCAGAAGGGCGAACGGAACATTGGCCGCCAGCGCGAAACCGACCATCGCGGCTCCCGCCTTTCGCTTGGTGAATGTCGTCATCATCGTTTTCCTGTTGTCTCAGTGGTGAGACTTCCATATGTCCCGAAACTGGGACATGTCAATCCCGCGGTCTCGACTCTCCCCGGAGCTCTTCCATGAACATCGCCTCTCCCGTGATCGCCCTGCCGTTTGCCGCGCTTCTGGGCCTCGCCGCCTGCGCTGCCCCCCGCGTCGGCGTGGCCGACCTCGACGTCCTGTCCGCCCAGGCCCCTGACGAGATCGTCGACAGCACCCTGTCGGTCGCGGCGGTCGCCGCTTGTTTCCAGGAACGCGCCGACTTTCTGCCGCTCAGCCGTTTCGTCATGGCCGAGACCCATTGGCGTTATTCGCTCGCCGGCTACGGCTCTGCGTATGAAAGCGTGACGATCCGCCCGACCGCTACGGGATCGCAGGCCGAGATCCGGCTCGGTGCCTATGACAGCCGCTGGACCCGAAACTTCGAGGATGGCCGAGGCCAGGCCTTGCGCGCCTGCGCCGCCTCGGACACGAACGCATGATGGCGGCCGACACACCAACCCGCGCTCAAGCAGCGAGGCTCCGCGAGCCGAGCGATAGCGCCAAAAGCAGACCGCGCGACCGTGCGGCGACCGAGGCCGCCATCGTTGCGGCCGCCGAGCAGCTGCTGTTGCGTGACGGTTGGAGCGGGCTGAACGTCAACACCCTGGCAGTCCAGGCTGGCATCGATCGCAAGTTGATCTACCGCTACTTCGAGGGCGTCGAGGGCGTGGTCGAACGCCTGGCCGGCCGTCTGGATTTGTGGCTGGGGGAAACCCTCGCCGCCCAGCCGCCGATCGAGGCGACCTCATACCGTGAGTTCGCCCGCGAGATGCTGACCGGCTATCTCCGGGCTCTGCGGGCCAGCCCCCTGATCCTGCGTCTGGTGGCCTGGGAACTCAGCGAGGACACACCCCTGCTGCGTCGGTTGGAGACGGCCCGCTCGGCCGTGCTCCAGCGCTGGACCGCCTCGCGCCGCCCCAATCTGCCGCTGCCCGAGGGCGTGGACGTTGTCGCCCTGAACGTCGTCTTCCTCGCGGCGGTCCAGCATCTGGCGCTCGCGGCCACGACGCGCGACCGCTTCGCGGGCGTCACCCTGGACGACGCCGGCTGGGCCCGCATCGAGGCGGCGATAGACCGGATGCTCATGGCCTATCCGGCCTGATCTCCCATCCGCCCGACCGGCGGACTCCTGACATCACAGAAAGACATCTCATGCCCGACATCATGATCGGCGGCGTACGCCTGCACTACGACATCCACGGCGAGGGGCCCGAAACTCTCGTCTTGATCCATGGACTGATGCTGGCCTCAGAGAGCTGGGAAGCCCAGGTCGCCCATTTCGCGGCTCGGTACCGCGTCATCACTTTCGACCTGCGCGGCCAGGGGCGCTCGGCCCATATCGCGTCCGGGCTCGATCTCGACAACCTGGCCGCCGATGCGGTGGAGTTGATCCAGGCGCTGAACGCTCGCCCCTGTCACCTGGTGGGCTTCTCGTTGGGAACATTCATCGCCATGCGGGTCGCCGCACGCCGCCCCGAGGTAGTCCGCACCCTGACGCTCATCGGCCCCAGCGCCGAGGCTGAGGAGCCGGAAAACCTGCCCCGCTATCGCCTGCTGATCGCCCTGGTGAAGCTGTTTGGCCCCCGACCCTTCACTGGCCCCCTGATGAAGATCCTGTTCGGGGACACCTTCCTGAACGACGCCACGCGCAGGCCGGAGGCCGAACGCTGGCGGGCCTATCTTCGAAGGCTACCCAAGGATTTGCACAGGGCCGCCGCTGCCTCGGCAGGTCGTCGGGCGATCACAGGTGAACTCAGCAACATCTCCGCTCCGACCCTGATCGTCTCGGGCGAGGAAGATCGGCCCATCTCGCCTGACAAGGCCCGCGCGGTCCATGCCGGAATTCCGCACAGTCGGTTCGTACCCGTAGCCGCCACCGGCCATGCCGTGATGATCGAGCGGCCGGACCAGTTCAATGCCCTCCTGGAGGACTTCATCACCCGGAGACTGCCCTAGTCAGCCCGGCGTCACCATATGCCCCTCTTCCGGGCGGGCCCGGCCCGAGAGCACCGTCTGATAGACGCCCTCAAGGGCCGCTGGCCCCGCATGGGTCGAGACCTCAAGCCAGCCGTTGGCACTGATGAAGGCTTCCAACGCCGTCTGAATCCGGCTGTTCAAAACCTCACCGCCCCAGTCCCTGGACCGCTGTTTCAGGCGTTCAGGGGCGAAGAAGAAGGTCGGCCGGGGTCCGGGCAGGCGACCCGGGCCGACCGGGCCGTCGGTCTGGTGGGTGCTGCCCACCACGGCGCTGTGCACCAGATGGTCGCCCAGCATGTGATGGACCGCCGCCACCACCTCAGGGGCTCCGGCAAAGTCGACGAAGACCACCTGTCCCTCGATCGGCCGGTCGGCCAGAGCTTCATAGGTCCGGGCTTCCGCATAGCAGCCGACGCTTTCAACAAAAGCGGCATTGCGGGCCGAGGTCAGGCCGATCACCCGCGCGCCGCGCTGGGCCAGCAGCCAGCCGAGTCCGAGCGCCGTCTTGCTGGAGGCGCTGGACAGGATGAAGGTCTGCGCCCCGAAGTCCGCGTTTTCGGCAAAGAAGTCGTCCAGCAGGAAGGCGGTCAGGAACAGCGGCCGCAGTAGCGCGATCTGGTCATCCAGCGGACCGGGCGCGGCCTCCACCAGGCTGTTGTAGGCAGCGGGCAACTCGGCGCGGTGGGGCGACACGTCCACCACGCCCCAGGGCCGGCGTTCCAGCCGGGTGATCCAGTGGCTGGCCATCGGCAGATAGCCGAACAGCCGCGTGCCGACCGGGATCGTCTCCACGGTCGAGCGCCGCACCGTGGCGAACCCCCAGACCGGGATCCGGCCCCAGGTGTCGTCCTCCGGAAAGAACCGCCAATAGCCGAGACGGTCGCCATAGACCCCGTAGGTGATGTTGTTGGCCGTCAGGGTGAACCGCTCGACGTCCAGCAGCACCTCCCCGTCGGCCAGGGCCATCGCATCCGGCTCCGGAAGAGGTCGCACCTCAACGCGGGCCAGGTCCGCGCGATCGATCAACAAGTCCCAGTGCTGCGTCATCGGCGTTCCCTTTTCTCCGGTCGGTGGTTTGTCATGTCTCACACCGGTCTCTAGAGCCTGTTTCAAGGCTCCCGGCTTCGTGCGCCGCGGAAGCCGGGGGGACAAGAGCGGATGACACGACCGGCGGAAATCGAGACCGACTATCTGGTCGTGGGTGCGGGCGCTGTGGGTCTAGCTTTCGCCGACACCCTGCTGGCCGAAAGCGATGCGCGGATCACCATCGTCGACCGGCACGGTCAGCCGGGTGGTCACTGGAACGACGCCTATGACTTCGTCGCCCTGCATCAACCCTCGGCCTTCTATGGGGTGAACTCCCTGCCGCTCGGCTCCGGAGCCAAGGACACCCATGGACTCAACGCCGGTCTCTACGAACTGGCCTCGGGAGCAGAGGTCCGGGGCTACTTCAATGCCGTGATGCAGCGGCAGCTGCTGACCAGCGGCCGCGTCGACTATCATCCGATGACGGACTATCGCGGCGACGGGCGGATCGTCTCCTTGCTGACGGGCGAAGAGAGCCGGGTCCGGGTTCGGCGCAAGACGGTCGACGCGACCTATTTCGGCACCACGGTGCCGTCGACCCACCGGCCCGCCTTCGCGGTCGCCGACGGGGTCCGTCTGGTGCCGCCCAATGCCCTGCCGCATCTGGCGCGGGCGCCGGACAGCGCGCCGAGCCGCTATGTTATTCTGGGTGCCGGCAAGACGGCGATGGACGCCGGCGTCTGGCTGGTTTCTGCGGGCGTGCCGGCGGACCGCATCACCTGGGTCCGGCCACGCGAGTCCTGGATGATCAACCGCCGGGTCACCCAGCCCGGTCACGAGTTCTTCCACGACTCGATCGGGGCCCAGGCCCATGCGTTTGAGGCCTTCGCCACCGCCCCGACCGTCGACGCCCTGTTCGAACAGCTTGAGGCCGTCGGCAACATGCTCCGCATCGACCAGTCCCTCCGGCCGGAGATGTTCCACTACGCCACCATCTCGACCGGTGAGATCGAGATCCTGCGGACGATCACCCACGTCGTGCGTCACGGCCGGGTGCGGGCGATAGAGCCAGAGGGCCTTCGCTTCGATGCGACCTTTGTGCCGGTCGAGCCGGGTGCGCTCTACATCGACTGCACTGCCTCGGCCGTCACCCGGCGTCCCATGGTCCCGGTCTTCGCCGACGACCGCATCACCTTGCAGATGGTGCGCATCCCGGCCCCGCCGCTCAGCGCGGCCGTGGCGGCCTGGCTCGAGGTGCACGTCGAGGATCAGGATCGCAAGAACGCCCTGTGCACCCCCGGGGTCCTCCCCGACACGGTCGCCGACTATCCGAAGTCAGAGCTGTCCAACCTGCAGGCCCAGGCGGCCTGGGCCAGCGAGCCGGCGCTCCGGCGCTGGATCCGCGACAGCCGCCTCGACGGCTTCGGCCGGGTCGTCGAGGGCGTGTCGCCCGAGGAGGCGGACAAGATGGCCGTGCTGGGCCGTATGCGCGCCGCGATCCGTCCGGCCATGGTCAATCTCGCCCGGCTGGCCTCAGGGACCCCGGCCTGACCGGACGCGGTCCCAGGCTCAGGTCCCGGCGCAGGCCTCATCCATCTCCCGGAAATGTTCCTCCTCGCAGGGCGCGGGCATGGCCGGGGCATCGCCCCGCGTCACCACCCGGGCCCCGCCTTCCAGCGTGCGATGGACCGGGCATTTGTCGGCGATCTCGAACATCCGGGCGCGCTGGTCGTCATCGAAGCTCCCCTCCAGCGTCAGCGTCCGCTCGAACACGTCCGGCGGCGTCTGACCGGCCTGGCGTTCGTGGCGCACCTCGACCGAGGCCCGCTCCAGCGGCAGGCCCTTCTTCTCGGCATAGAGCCTCAGCGTCATGACCGTGCAGGCCCCCAGCCCGGCCGCCACCAGCTCATAGGGCGTGGGACCGCTGGCCAGTCCGCCCACCGACACCGGCTCGTCGGCCATCAGCATGGCCCCGCCCGCCTCGACCTTGACCTGGAACTTGCCCGCGCCCGTCTCGGTCACCCGCACAACGCCATCGGCGGCGGGCACCGTCTCGGGCGTCGTCATGGCGTCGACATAGCGGCTGGCCCAGGCCGCGATGACCGTCGCCGCATAGGCCGCATCCGCAGGATCGCTCAGCAGGTGGTCGGCCTTGTCCAGCGAGACGAAGCTCTTGGGGTGTTTCGCCGCCAGGAAGATGCCGCTCGATTCCTCGATCCCCACCACCTGATCCACCGGCGAGTGCAGGATCAGCAGCGCCCGTTTCAGGTTCGCCAATCGCGTCTTCTGGTCCTGCGCCTTCAGGTCCTCGGCGAAGCCCGCCCCTACCGACACCGGCCGCCCGCCGACGCTGGCGGTATGGGTCTCGCCATGCCTCAGGCCTTCGGCGCCGGGCCCCAGCAGCTTCAATACATGGTCCACGTCGAAGGGCGCGCCGATGGTGGCCACGGCCTTGACGCTGTCGATGTCGCCCGCCGCCGCGATCGCGGCCGCCCCGCCCAGGCTGTGCCCGATCAGCAGGCCCGGCGGGCAGCCGTGCCGAGCCATCACCGCCGCCGCCTCCTTCAGGTCGCCGACATCCACCGTGAACCCCGCCGGCATGGGGGCGACGCCCGTTTCCCCGATCCCGGCGAAGTCGATCCTCAGCGTCCCGACGCCCTCGGCCGCCAGCGCCCGGCTGATCCGCGTCCCCGCCACGCTGTCTT
>JADCBH010000247.1 GCA_020253595.1 Brevundimonas sp. | reverse complement strand
CGGAGGCGAGGACTCGATCGCGGCTGCCATGCTCGCAGCGGCCTTGCCTGCGCCCAAAACTCGAACGCGACCATCAACGCGGGGGATCAGCCCGGGGATCATCGAAAAATCGGAGGCGGCGGCGACGGCCCTCGCAAACAACGACCGCAGGAAACCTTCAGGATCGTCCAAGCGCCGCCCCAGAATCCAAGCTGGCCTCGGTGTCGCCCTGGGCGTCCGGATCGAAGCGGATGCGCCAGACACCGGAAAGATCGAGGAAATCCCGGAACGTGTTCCGCTGCGGTCGGATCACCCTACCAGTTCCACATCGTGCCGTCGGTCAGGCGGGCGATGGGCAGCTGGCGGGGGTCGTACGGGTATCGAGCGGCCAGAGCCTCGTCGATATCGACCCCGTGACCGGGCCGGTCGCCAGGGATCAGGAAGCCAGCTTCGAAGCGGTAGTCGTGCGGGAAGACCGCGTCGGTCTCCGGCGTGTGGCGCATGTATTCCTGAATGCCGAAGTTGGGCACCCAGGCGTCGAACTGCAGGGCCGCGCCCATGGTCACCGGCGACAGGTCGGTCGCCCCATGGCAGCCCGTGCGAACACCCCAGACTGCCGCGAAGTCCGCGATCCGGCGCAGATGCGTGATCCCCCCTGCCCCCACGATGGTGGCGCGGATGTAGTCGATCAGCTGCTCCTGGATCAGGTCCTTGCAGTCCCAGATCGTGTTGAACACCTCACCAACGGCGAGCGGCGTCGTAGTGTGCTGACGGATCAGGCGAAACGCTTCCTGATTCTCGGCCGGTGTCGCGTCTTCCAGCCAGAACAGGTCGAACGGCTCCAGCGACTTGCCCAGCCGCGCGGCCTCCTGAGGAGTCATGCGGTGGTGGCCGTCATGCAGCAGGCGCGGTTCCGGACCGTAGGTGTCGCGCAGACGCTCGAACAGCTTGGGCACATGCGTGAGGTATCGCCGCGTGTCCCAGATCGTCTCGGTCGGCAGAGAGGCATCGGCAGGTTCGTAGTGCATTTCGCCCCGCCCCACGCCATAGGCGTTCGTCAGGCCGGGCACGCCGGTCTGGGCGCGGATGGCCTGATAGCCGAGGTCGATGTAACGGCCGACCGCCTCGACCGTCTCCGAGATGTCGGCACCGTTGGCATGGCCGTAGACCATGACCTTGTCTCGGGACTTTCCGCCGAGAAGCTCGTGCAGGGGCGCGCCCAGGGCCTTGCCCTTGATGTCCCACAAGGCGACGTCGACCGCCGCGATCGCGCGCATGGTCACCGGCCCGCGCCGCCAGTAGGAACCGCGATAAAGCAGCTGCCACGTGTCCTCGATGCGACGCGCGTCCCGCCCGATCAGCAGTGGGCAAACGTGCTCGTTCAGATAGGCGACGACCGCCATCTCGCGGCCGTTCAGGGTCGCGTCTCCGATCCCGTAAACGCCCTGGTCCGTCTCGATCTTCAGCGTTACGAAGTTTCGCCCGGGCGAGGTCACGATGACCCGCGCGGCCGTGATGGTCAGGGGCGAAGCCACGCCGACCCGAGCGGACCCCTCAGCCCTCACGGTGCGGGCGTCTCCATCGGCGGCGGGCATGCGGCAATCCTGTGCTAGAACAAGCGACAACCTAGGCGGCCGATTTTGGATTGTCCAGATTGGTCAGGCCAGATAGAAGAGTGGTCATGTCCGCCAAGTCCGAAAGCAAGAGGCTTTACGAACAGGTCGCCGAGGCTCTCGCCGCGCGGATCGCCGCAGGCGAACCCAAGGTCGGTGAGCGTCTGCCCTCCGAACGCGACCTGGCGCAGACCTTTGGCGTGTCGCGCCCGACAGTGCGGGAGGCCGTGATCGCGCTGGAGCTGGACGGCCTCGTTGAGGTCAAGATGGGCTCGGGCGTCTATGTCCGGGCCAAGCGCCCGACCGGCGGCAAGGCCGGCGAAACAGACATCGGACCCTTTGAGCTCCTGGAAGCCCGTCGCGCGATCGAGGGCGAGGCTTGCGCCATGGCCGCGCTGCGAATGACGCCGGAGACGATCGCCCAGCTTCGCGCGCTTGTGGAGGAGATGGAGGACGAGAACGCCCGCGACGTGGTCATGAGTGAGGACGCCGACCGGCGGTTTCACATGGTCATCGTCGAAGCCACCCAGAACAGCGCCATGATCCAGGCCGTGCAGGGCCTCTGGGACGCCCGCAGCCGTTCGCCACAACACCAGTTCCTGTCGCAGAAGGTCAGGGCCGCCGGGGTCAAGCCGCGCATCAACGAGCACGCCGCCATCGTAGAGGCGCTGAACATGCGCGATCCGGCCGCGGCCCGCGCCGCGATGCGCGACCACCTGACCCGGGTGATCGAGTCGCTGCTGGAGGCCACCGAGACCGAGGCGATGGAAGAGGCGCGCGCCCGAATTGCTGAACAGCGCCAACGTTACGCAGCGACCACCCACTGATGCCCCAGACACTCAGCCTTCACCCGGACCGCCTGTTCCCTGCCGACCCTGACACTCGCGCAGTGGCACGGCGGCTCTATGCCGAGATCAAGGACCTGCCGATCGTCAGTCCGCATGGGCATACCGATCCGTCGTGGTTCGCGCAGAACGAGCCTTGGAAGAATCCGGCGGAGTTGCTGATCACGCCGGACCACTACGTCTTTCGCATGCTCTACAGCCAGGGCGTGGCACTGGAGGACCTGGGCGTGCCGCGCGCCGATGGCGGACCGGTCGAAACCGATCCTCGCACCATCTGGCGGCGCTTCGCTGAGCGCTATCACCTGTTTCGGGGCACGCCCTCCCGCATCTGGCACGACTGGGTCTACGCCGAGGTGTTCGGTCTCGATGTTCGGCTGTCAGCTGAGACCGCGGACCACTACTACGACGTCATTGACGGGGCGCTGAAGACCGACGCTTTCCGCCCCCGCGCGCTGTTCGAGCGCTACAACATCGAGGTCATCGCCACGACCGAGAGCCCGCTCGACGACCTTCGGGATCATCGGACCATCCGCGACAGCGGCTGGTCGGGCAAGGTGATCACTGCCTATCGTCCGGACCCGGTGATGGACCCGGACTTCGAAGGCTTCCACGCGAATCTCGCACGCTTCGGCGAGCTGACCGGAGAGGACGTCAGCACGTGGACGGGCTATCTCGCCGCTCACCGCAAGCGCCGCGCCTTCTTCGCCGAGCACGGAGCGACCTCGACCGATCACGGCCATCCGACGGCCTTTACCGCCGATCTGTCGCAAGCCGAGGCGGCGGCCCTTTACCAGCGCGTGGCCGCAGGAACGGTCTCGCCTGCTGATGCAGAGTTGTTCCGCGGTCAGATGCTGACGGAAATGGCGCGCATGAGCCTGGACGACGGCCTGGTCATGCAGATCCACCCGGGGTTGTTCCGCAATCACAATGGGACGGTCTTCGCTCGCTTCGGCCGCGACAAGGGTGCCGATATCCCGACGCGTACCGAGTACGTCTCGGCGCTTAAGCCGTTGCTCGATGCCGTGGGGTCCGAGCCCGGCCTGACGATCATCCTCTTCACGCTGGACGAGACCGCCTATAGCCGCGAACTCGCCCCTCTCGCCGGACATTATCCGGCGCTGCGGCTCGGCCCGCCCTGGTGGTTCCACGACAGCCCGGAGGGAATGCGCCGCTTCCGCGAGCAGATCACCGAGACGGCCGGCTTCTACAACACAGTCGGCTTCAATGACGACACGCGCGCCTTCCTGTCGATCCCGGCGCGTCACGACGTGGCACGACGCATTGACACCGGTTTCCTTGCCCGTTTAGTCGTAGAGCATCGCATCGAGGAAGACGAGGCTCACCAACTGTCCCGCGCACTCACATACGACCTGGTCAAGGCGGCCTACCGGCTATGAGGCAGACCCGCCGCGCCTTGATAGCTGCCGCCCTCGCCGCGCCTGCCGCCGCATGCGTTCAGGAGATCGGCGAGCGGCCGCTGAGGGTCTCCGACACCCACCCAGCCGGCTATCCCACAGTGGCCGCTGTCGCGGAAATGGGGCGGCTGCTGGCGGAGCAGACGAACGGGCGCCTGCGGTTCTCGATGTATCCCGGCGGACAGCTGGGCGAGGAGATCGACACGCTGGAGATCACCATCTTCGGCGGGCTGGACCTGAACCGGGTCAATCTGGCGGCGCTGAACTCGATCGCGGCCGAGACGATCGTGCCGTCCCTGCCCTTCCTGTTCCGCTCCAAGGCCCACATGCGCGCGGCGCTGGACGGCGTGCCCGGGCGTGCAATTCTGGACAGCCTGGAGCCCCATGGTCTGATTGGCTTGGCCTTCTACGATTCCGGCGAGCGCAGCTTCTACAACACGCGCGGGCCGATCCGGACGCCCTCTGACCTGGCAGGACTAAAGCTTCGGGTGCAGAGCTCGGACCTGTTCGTGGCGATGGTCCAGGCGATGGGCGGCGACCCGACGCCGATGTCGTACGGAGAGGTTTATCAGGGACTGGTCACCGGCGTCGTCGATGGCGCCGAGAATAACTGGCCTTCCTATGAGGACAGCCGACATTTCGAAGTGGCAGGATTCTACTCCCTGACGCGCCATGTCATGACGCCCGAGATTCTGGTCATGTCGGCCCGCACCTGGCGACGGCTGAGCAATGAGGAGCGGTCGCTGGTGCGCGATTGCGCCCGCCAGTCGGTGCCCTTCATGCGGGGTTTGTGGGACGCGCGCGAAACCGAGGCCCGGGCGCGCGTGACGGCGGAAGGTGTCCAGATCAACGAGGTCGATGTCGCCCCGTTCCAGGCCCTGGTCGCTCCGGTCTGGGACCGGTTCGCGAGT
>JADCBH010000246.1 GCA_020253595.1 Brevundimonas sp. | reverse complement strand
TATGCGGCCGAACTGGCCCGCGTCACCCTGTGGATCGGCGACCTGCAATGGAGCCTCAAGAACGGCTTCCGCAACTGGCCCCGCCCCATCCTGTCCACCCTCGACCAGATCGAGAACCGCGACGCCCTGCTGAACCCCGACGGCACGGAGGCGCAGTGGCCGGTGGTGGACGCCATCGTCGGCAATCCGCCGTTCAAAGGCGGGTCGAAACTAAAGAAGGAAATTGATCCGAGCAAACTCGAAAGACTGCGAGAGATATTCGGAGATCTAGTTAGGGGTGACGGCGACTTCTACAACTATTGGTTCGAGAAAGCGAGTGCCAGTATCTCAAATAGGTCAGCTCACAAAGCTGGGCTGATTTGCAAGAATACCATCCAGCAGCAGTCTAATCGATCGACCATACAACGTATTGACGAGAATCATTCCATCTTTTCAGTCTGGACCCGCGTGCCGTGGATGAATGAGGGTGCCGCCGTCGAGGTGCACTTTATTTGCTTCGGCGACGCGCATCAAACGCCGCGCCTCAACGGCCAAGAAGTCGAAGGCATCAACTGGCGACTCGAAGCCTCCGACGTTGATCCGTTCCGAGGTGGCGTTCCCAAAAAACTCAAGCAAAACAAAAATTCGTGCTTCAACGGCGTGAAGCGGAACGGTCCTTTCGACATCGACCGGGAACAGGCAGCGGAGTGGCTAAGGCTACCAAGCAATCCGAACGGCCGTCCCAACGCTGACGTCCTCGTCCCCTACATGAACGGCGATGACCTAACAGGGAGACCGCGGGGGCGTTGGCTAATTGACTTCGGTAAGGGGCGCACTTTGCATGACGTTGCGATGTATGAAGCGCCATTCGCCTATGCGGAAGCTGAAGTCCTTCCTCAGCGGGCAGCCAACCCTGATAAAAAGCTCTCTTCAGTCTGGTGTCAGTTCGAGGGCCTGAGGGACGGACTGCGAGAGCGGTTGCCTGCCGTTCCACGATACCTCGCGCTGTCAGAAAAATCGCATCAGTATGTCTGGCGGCCGATCGATGCACGTATTCTTCCAGACAACCGTCTGATTGCAGTGGTCTCTGACAGTGACGTCATGTTCGGGATTTTGCAGTCGCGATACCAAGAGCTTTGGATGGAAAAGACGGGCGCGCTGCTTGAAAGCCGACGTTGCTACACCCCCTCCACCACCTTCGAGACCTTCCCCTTTCCCGAGGGCCTGACCCCCGACATCCCCGCCGCCGACTACGCCGACGACCCCCGCGCCATCGCGATCGCGCAGGCCGCCCGAGAGCTGAACCAGCTTCGCGAAAACTGGCTGAACCCGCCCGACCTGGTCCGCATCGAGCCCGAGGTCGTCCCCGGCTATCCCGACCGCGTCCTGCCCCGGGATGAGGCGGCGGCCAAGGTGCTTAAGACCCGCACCCTGACCAACCTCTACAACCAGCGCCCCGCCTGGCTCGACATGGCCCACCGCCGCCTCGACGCCGCCGTCGCCGCCGCCTACGGCTTGCCCGCCGACCTGACCGACGACGAAATCCTCGAACGCCTGTTCGCCCTCAATCAGGAACGGGCCAAGGCGGGGCGCTGATTGCCTTCCCTCTCCCGGTGGGAGAGGGCTTGAGGCTCGGAGAGCGCAGCGATCCGTGAAGCCGAAAGGGTGAGGGTTGGGCGGTGCGAAAGAGGCGAGGTCGAACCCTCACCCTTTCGCGTCTCCAATCGCTGGGCTCTTGGACGCTCAAGCCCTCTCCCACCGGGAGAGGGTGCCCTACGTCCGCTTTTGACGTACCCCCCTGTCATGTTCTGCGCCATGACAGACGCAGCCCTTTCCCCCAGCCCCGCCGACGACTTCTGGATCCCGGTCCGAGAGGCCTATCTGGCCGGAGAGACCGCCACCGTGCTGTGCCGGGCGTTCGATCTGGCCCCCTCCACCTTCTGGTCACGCGCGTCCCGCGAGGGCTGGCTGCGCCGAAACCAGCCGGCGCGAGACAGAGCCGCGCGGCCCATTGATCTCGCCGCGCCCGTCGACGACCTCGCCACTGCTCTGGACAAGGTCTGGCGTCGGATCATCGCCGCGCTCGACGCTGACGACCCCGCTGCCGCCGCGCGCTGGACCCGCGTCCACGCCCAGCTCAAGGCCACCGCCGTCGCCCAGGGCCTGGCCAGTGCCGAAGCGGCGCGGCGTGCCTCGCGCGACAACAGCCTGGACCAGCTTCGGGTCACCGATTCACTCGCGCGCGCGGCCAAGGCCGAACTGGCCCTGGCCAAGGCGCTCTGGCCCCGCTCGACCCGGGAGCCGTCCCAGCGATTGGAGAAAGTGGAGTCTGTTTCGCCGGACTCCAATCCGCCGACTGTCGCCACGGCCGACCGACCCCTCTCGCGCGCCGAACGTCGTCGCCAGAAACGCCTCGGCGGCGGTCCCTGACCCTCTCAGGCGGCCTTGACCCGCGCCCGGAGGCCTCAGTCCCGATCCTCGCGCATGTGGAACACGCGTGCGACGACGACCGTGTCTCCATCCACGCGATAGCAGGCAACATAGCCGCTTCGACCAAAACGGATGTTCAATGTCCGAAGGCCCTGCGTGTCTGCGGCGTGCCGAAGCGGCATCGTCGAGAGGGATCGCAGCCCAACCTCTATGGCATTCATCGCCCGATGCGCGGCGCGTGGGTTCTTCATCGCCAGAAAGGCGTTCAGCCGAAGCAGATCGGATCTCGCCCCGGGCAGGACGATGACCCGATGGCTCATCCTGTGGCGGTCAGCCGGGCGTTCAGGTCGGCGCGGACGTCACGCAGCACGTCTTCCAGCGGGTGCGCCACGCCAGTCTGGTCGTAGTCTGCCAGGGCGATCCGGGCCAGTTCCCGACGTTCCGCATCCAGATCGCCGGGCCTCGCCGCATCCTCGATCATGCCGACCACCAGGGCCTCGGGCGACACGCCCGCTTCCCGCGCGGCGGCTTCGAGACGCGCGGCCATCGCGTCGTCCAGGGTCAAGGTCAGGGTCACTGCGCCGTCGGCCATGGTCGGACCATAGCACAATCAAAGGGAGCGTCAGACCCCTGATCCCCTCACGCCGCCCCGAACGGATAGGGACTGACCGACTTGGACCAGTCATCGACCTTCAGCGGGCGATCGACCGGCGGGGCCGCGCGCTGGGCGCAGGGGTGGCGGTGGCACAGGCGGCACGCGGGGCCGATGGGCGTGACCTCCGGCGCGGCCAGATCCAGCCCCCGCGCATAGGCCAGCCGCTGCGCCTCCTTCAGCTCGCAGCCCAGGCCGATGGCCAGGTCATAGCGTTCGCCCTGTCCCCCCTGCGCCTGCAACGCCCCCTGCCGGTCCACGGTACGGGCGAGCGTGAACCAGCGGTTCCCGTCCGGCGTCTCGATGATCTGGGTGACCAGCCGACCGGGCGTGCGAAAGGCGCTATGCAGCTTCCACCGGGGACAGGCCCCGCCGAACCGGGCGAAGGGAAAGGCCCCCGAGGCATAGCGCTTGGAGACATTGCCCGCCTGATCGACCCGGATCAGGAAGAAGGGCACGCCCCGCGCCGTCGGCCGGCTCAGTGTCGTCAGCCGGTGCGCCACCTGTTCGAAGGAGACCGAGAACCGCGCCTGCAACCGCGCGATGTCATATCCGGTGGCCTCGGCCAACCGCTGGAAGGCCGCATAGGGCATCAGGATGGCGGCGGCGAGCGTGTTGGTCAGCGACACCTTCAGCAGCGCCGCAGTCGCCGCGTCGGGGGCCCGCGCCGCCTCGACCATGGCGTTCAGCTCCGCCTCATGCTCGGCCAGGGCCAGCTGATAGACGATGGAAAAGGCCCGGCTGGACGGGTCCAGCGTCTCCGACAGCAGCAGCCTGCGCCGGTGCGGATCGAACCGGCGGGTCCATTCGACCATGACCTCGGCGGGCATGACCTTGACCGTCAGATTGTGCCGCTGGGCCAGCCGGGCGCGGGCGAGCGCCTCGCACCCCTCGCCGGTCATGGTGGGATCCAGCGACGCGTGCAGCGTCTCGCCCAGACCGTCCAGTTCAGGGAAATAGTTCGACCGGCTCTGGATCCAGTC
Source organism: Brevundimonas sp. (assembly GCA_020253595.1). Taxonomy (GTDB): domain Bacteria; phylum Pseudomonadota; class Alphaproteobacteria; order Caulobacterales; family Caulobacteraceae; genus Brevundimonas. The sequence goes on along the minus strand of JADCBH010000246.1, from coordinate 1,550 downwards.
GCGCACCCAGTCGGACGGGGAGGGGCCTTCCGCAGCCGCGCCTTCGATCAGGGCCGCCCGCGCCCGGTCCCTCTGTTCGGTGAAGGCGCGATAGAGCCGCAGGATGGCCTCCGCCGCCCCGGGCGCTTCCTCGGTCAGGGTCAGCAGTTCGTGGCGCGGCGTATCGAGCCCCTGAAACAGCGGGTCCGCCAGTACCTCGGACAGCGCCTGCTCGCCCGCCGGGCCCGCCTGACCCAGCGACCGCAGGTCGACGTCATAAGTCTCGGCCAGCCTCAGCAGCAGCTGGGCCGTCACCGGACGCTGGTTGCGCTCAATGTGGTTCAGATAGCTGGGCGACACCCCCAGATCGCCCGCCATGGCGGTCTGCGTCAGCCCCCGCTCGCGCCTCAACCGCTTGAGCCGGGCACCGAGGAACAGCTTGCGGTCGGCTTCCAGGCTCATGTCCCTTCTCCCCCTGCGGGAGAAGGTGGCCGAGCACAGCGAGGTCGGATGAGGGGTGAAAGGCGATGGCCCTGACTTGGGACCGGTCGACCGTCGAACGCCAGCATTGCCTGTCACCCCTCATCCGGCCCGTCGGGCCACCTTCTCCCGCAAGGGGAGAAGGAAGTCATAACATGACTTCTCGAGTGAAGTCACATCATGACAAACTGACATCATCATGGCTCTCCAACCTGTATCAAATCCGACAAGTGCGTGGTCTCTAGGGGAACCGGACGACCACAGTCCGCCCCGCATCGACCCGAGAGCTCCCCATGACGACCTTCGCCGACCTCGTTCCCGCCCCCGCCGGCCGCTTCGACGGCATCGAGCGCCCCTACACCCCCGAGGACGTTCTGCGCCTGCGCGGTTCGGTGCCGATCACCCACACCCTGGCCGAGCGCGGCGCCAACCGTCTGTGGGAGCTGCTGCATTCCGAGCCCTACATCAACGCCCTGGGCGCCGTGACCGGCAACCAGGCCATGCAGATGGTCCGCGCCGGCCTGAAGGCCATCTACCTGTCGGGCTGGCAGGTCGCCGCCGACGCCAATACCGCCGGCGCCATGTACCCGGACCAGTCGCTGTATCCGGCCAACGCCGCGCCTGAGCTGTGCCGCCGCATCAACCGTACCCTGCAGCGCGCCGACCAGATCGAGCATGCCGAGGGCGGGGCCAAGCGCGACTGGTTCGTGCCGATCGTCGCTGACGCCGAAGCCGGCTTCGGCGGCCCGCTGAACAGCTTCGAGATCATGAAGGCCTTCATCGAGGCGGGCGCCGCCGGCGTCCACTTCGAGGACCAGCTGGCCTCGGAAAAGAAGTGCGGCCACCTCGGCGGCAAGGTCCTGATCCCGACCCAGGCCCATGAGCGCAATCTGATCGCCGCCCGCCTCGCCGCCGACGTCATGGGTGCCCCGACCATCACCGTCGCCCGCACCGATGCGGAGTCGGCTCAGCTGATCACCTCGGACATCGACGAGCGCGACCAGCCCTTCATCGATCGCGACAACCGCACGCCCGAAGGCTTCTTCCGCCTGAAGGAAGGCACCGGCCTGGACCACTGTATCGCGCGCGGC
>JADCBH010000245.1 GCA_020253595.1 Brevundimonas sp. | reverse complement strand
TCACCGGACAGATCGATGGCCTCGTTGTAACGCCTCCGGGACATGGTCTGCCGCTCTCACTGTTCGCCTCCATGACTGCCGGGCATCCGGTCCCGAATGAGGCTTCGTTGGCGGCGGGGGAACAGATGCTTGCTCTCGCAGAGGATCTTCGGGAGGAGGATCTGCTCGTCGCGCTCGTCTCCGGCGGCGCTTCAGCCCTTCTCGCGGCCCCGATCCACGGCGCGACCTTGCAGGACGAGATCGACCTGAATCACCGGCTGCTCCGGTCTGGCTTGCCGATTTCCCAGATGAACGCGGCGCGCGCTCGCCTCTCTCGCATAAAGGGGGGCGGTCTTGCGCGAGCGGCGGCCCCGGCACGGGTGATCACCTTCGTGGTTTCGGACGTCCCTGACGACGAGCCGTCGCGGGTTGGCAGCGGACCGACGATTGCTCCCCTGCCGATCTCGCTCAGCGAAACAGCCTTGGCGATACTGCCTGATATCCCGTTCCCCGAACCCAGCGGGCCGGTCGCTTCCGAGGTTCATCTTGTCGTCACAGCAAAGGACGCGTTCGCATCTGCCGAGCGGGAAGCAAGAGCTCATGGCCTCAACGTCCTGAATCTGGGATCCGATCTTGAGGGGGAGGCGCGCGAGCTCGGGCGTGAGCACGCCGTGCTGGCCCGGCGTCTGGCGGAGACGGATCGACCTTGTCTGGTGCTGTCCGGTGGCGAGACCAGCGTGACAGTTCGGGGCGGCGGGCGAGGGGGGCGCAATACTGAGTATCTTGCCGGATTTATGCAGGAGCTCGGTCCGATTCCTGGCGTCTGGGCTCTGGCGGCCGACACGGATGGCCTCGACGGAGCCGGTCCATGCGCCGGGGCGATCGTGCGACCGGACAGTCACGAGCGACTTCTGTCCAGCGGGATCGACGCCGATAAACTCCTCCAGAACAACGATACCCTTACGTTGCTTGAATCCGCGGGTGAAGTCATCATCACTGGACCAACCCGGACAAACGTGAACGACTTCAGGGCGGTTCTCATTCTGTAGCCACCGCCTGCGATGGTCCTCGCCGTCTAGCGTGAACGAGGCTCCGTGCATCCGAATGTGGTCGAGAAAGCGAGATCGAAGCGCAGGTCGGGAGACAACCGAAGATTAAAAAACAACTGCGCACTATCTTGACGCGAGGGCGATCTTAGGCGACGGTTGTGCGTCCAATCCCGATAGGAGGATTGCCGTGCGATGGGTCCTTTGCATTGGCGCGCTGATTGCCGCGTTGGTTTCGACTCCCGCCTTCGCCCAGCAGCAGATTCAGTATCGTTACGACGTGCAAGGCCGACTGGTCCGTGTTTTCCGACCTCTCTTCGGGACGTCTGGGTACATCACGACGTACAACTATGACGACGCCGACAACCGCCGACAGAAGATTGTAACGTTTGGCAGCGTTGCAACAGTGGCCCTCCAGCCGCTTGGGCAGGGGTCAGTTCGGCTCGCTGAAGCCCCGACCGAAGCCGCTGTAGACGCTCGCCTGACCTCGGCAACGCCAACGCCAGCGCCTGTGCCACTCGCCAACCTCGATGGCGCACAACTGCCCTCGACTGACCTTCGCTGACATTCCTTTCCCCGGCCAAATGGTCGGCAAGATGGAGGCTGCCATGCGTCTGACCCATCCGCTGCGGACTGCTCTTCTAGGCTCAGCGGCGCTGCTGGCGCTCAGCGCGCTGCCAGCAGCCGCTCAACAACAACCACTTCCTCCCGAGTACTACACCCTGGACGAACGGGGCGTGGATCTGGTCACCGGCGAATTCAATCTGACCACTCAGGAGGTGGTGATCGGGCAACCTGGCGCAGGCGGGCTCAGCTACGGCCGGGTCGCCCTGGCGCAAGGATGGCGCGACCTGTCCGCGGGGGGGATAAGCTGCGACGCGCAGAACATCTGCCTGGTCACGCTCGACGGCGTCAGTGAGGCCTTCCGGCGTATCATCAACGGCTTCACGATCTTTGAGCCCGTTTCGGAAACTGGTGCGACCCTGGTCACATCGGGAACCGAATACATCTACGTCTCAAGCGCAGGTTCAATCGCGCGATTTGCAGCTGTGTCTGACGCCAACAGCGCGAACAACTTCAGCGCCAACACTGGCATACTGACAGAGCGTCAGGCTCCCGGAGGACTGACCCAGACCTATGCCTACAGCAGCACGCCCTTCTGCAACGAGGCACCCTGCACCACGCGGCCCCTGACGGCGTACCGCCTGGAATCGATCCGGACCAACACCGGCTACCAGATGAACTACGCCTATGACGCTGAGAGCTATGACGGCCGCGACCCCCTCTTCTTCACCGTCCGCAAGGTGCTCGGGCTCAATCTCGCGATCGAATACTGCGACCCCCAGGCGGGTGACTGCCCGAACCTGACGCAGAACTGGCAGAGCGTTACCTATACGCGCACTTCCGATGGTGCCGGTGGCATCAACGAGGTTGCGACGGATGAGCTTGGCCGCCAGACCACCTATCACCTGAGCAGCGCCGGGGAAGTCGATCGTATTCGCCTACCCGGTCAGGCCACAGATCAGGTCAGCTTGCTACGCAACAACGGCAAGGTGTCGCTG
>JADCBH010000244.1 GCA_020253595.1 Brevundimonas sp. | reverse complement strand
TCGGGCTGGGACGCGACGGGGGCCAGCGGCGGAATCTCGGGCTGGGGCGTCGGCTGGATCGGGTCGGTCATGGGAGCCTCGTTTGAGAACGGTGATCCCGTCGGAACGGCTCGCGGGGCGTCGGGTTCAATCGGTCTGGACCCACGCCCTACCCGAGGAGCTGGCAATGACCGATGTGAACCCTGCCCTGAACGCCGAGGACATCGTCGACGACGGCGATCTCACCTGCACGCTGTCGGCATTCTCCTGCGCCGCTAGGGTCTAGGTCGGCCCGGACGCCGTCCGCTCCGGGTGCGTCCCGGCCACTGCCCGGTCCGAGACGAATGGGTTGCTTCGCCGCTCCTCGCCGAAAGTGGAGTGCGGGCCGTGGCCCGGCACGAAGGTCACGTCGTCGCCGAGCGGCCAAAGCTTGTCGATAACCGAGCGGATCAGGTCGTCGGAGTCGCTGCGCGGGAAGTCGGTGCGGCCGACCGAGCCCTTGAACAGGACGTCACCGACCTGGGCGAACCGGGCCTCGGAGTTGAAGAAGATGACATGTCCCGGGGTATGGCCGGGGCAATGCCGAACCGCCCAGCGGGTTTCACCCAGGGTCAACTCATCGCCCTCGTCCAGCCAGCGGGTCGGGACGAAGCCGCGGGCCTCGGGCAGGCCGTACATCTCGCCTTGCGCTTCGATGCCGTCGATCCAGAACTGGTCGTCCGGGTGTGGGCCGATGATCGGGGCACCGGACTTTTCCGCCATCTCGGCCGCGCCGCCGGCGTGATCGAGATGGCCATGGGTGATCCAGATCTGATCCAGGGTCAGGCCGCGTCGGGCGACCTCACCGAGGATCGCGTCGACCGACCCGCCAGGGTCGATCACGGCAGCCTTCATCGTCTTCGTGCACCAGACGGTGGTGCAGTTCTGCTGAAGCGGCGTCACCGGCGTCACGAACACGCCGACGGGGGAAGGTGAGGAGGTCATGGCCCAGCACATAGCGAGCCATGCCCGTGAGCGAAACCGCCCCGCGTTGACCTTTGCCCCCTGTCTCGACATAAGGGCGGGCTTCGAGACGCCGCTCCGTATGGGGCGGCCTCTTTTCGTTTATCCCTCCCGCCGCGCGCGCCCGATCCGGCGCCGCCCCAGAGCGTCAGATCCGTCCATGCAAGTCGTCCAGAAATCCACCGAAGGCCTCAGCCGAGTGATCGCCGTGACCATCCCGGCCGCTGATCTGACCGCTCGCCTGGACGCCAAGGCCGCGGAGATCGCGCCGAAGATGAAGCTGAAGGGCTTCCGCCCGGGCAAGGTGCCGGTGTCGCACGTCAAGAAGTCCTTCGGCCGCGATATGATGGGTGAGATCGTCAACGACGCCATCAATGAGAGCAGCCAGAAGGCGCTCGACGAGGCAAAGGTCCGCCCTGCCGCGCCCGCTGAGATGAAGCTGACCTCGGACATGGAGAAGGTCCTGTCAGGTTCCGACGACCTCGCCTACGAGATGGCTCTGGAAGTCATGCCGGAATTCACACCGGTCGATCCCAAGACGCTTAAGCTGGAACGGCCCGTCTATGAAGCCTCTGACGCTGACCTCGATGAGGCGTTGAAGGAACTGGCTGGTCAAGCCAAGTCCTACGAGGACAAGAAGGGCAAGACGGTCAAGGCAGCCGAGGGCGACCAGTTGACCATCGACTTCCTGGGCAAGCTGGACGGTGTTCCCTTCGACGGCGGGGCCGCAGAAGATGCCGACCTCGTGATCGGCTCGAACCGCTTCATCCCCGGTTTTGAAGACCAGTTGAAGGGTGCCAAGGTCGGCGACGAGAAGACCATCGAGGTCACCTTCCCCGAGGATTACCAGGCGAAGAACCTGGCCGGGAAGCTGGCGACGTTCGATATCAAGGTGAAAGCCATCAAGGCCGAAGCCGAAACCAAGATCGACGACGAGTTCGCGACCCGTATCGGTCTGGAGAGCCTGGACAAGCTCAAGGATCTGCTGCGCCAGAACCTGAACCAGCAGTATGCTGGCGCCGCGCGTTTCAAGCTGAAGCGTTCGCTGCTCGATGCGCTGGACGCCGCACACAGCTTCGACCTGCCGCCCAAGATGGTCGAGGCCGAGTTCGACGGCATCTGGAAGCAGGTCGAGGCTGACAAGGAAGCCGGTCGCCTGACGCCCGAGGACGCCAAGAAGTCCGACAAGAAGCTCAAGGAAGAATACCGCAAGATTGCCGAGCGCCGTGTCCGCCTCGGTCTGGTGCTCGCCGAAATCGGGCGCGCCAACAACGTGGGCGTCTCCGACCAGGAGCTGAACAACGCGATCATGCAGGAAGCCCGTAACTATCCGGGCCAGGAGCGCGCCGTCCTCGACTTCTATCGCCAGAACCCCGGTGCTGCCGCCCAAATGCGCGCGCCGATTTATGAGGAAAAGGTCTGCGACCTGATCTTCACCGTGGCCGAGGTCAAGGACACGCCGATCACCAAGGAAGAGCTGCTGAAGGATGAGGAAGAGGTCTGAGCCTCATTCTTGTTTCAGCGTCCTTCTGTCATGTGACATAGCCGTAATGATGCGCCTAAAGGTTGTCATCAAACGTCGCTAGGGCTCACCCCGACGATGGATGAGGCCTGTTCAGGCCTTCACTTGGAGGTGCTGATGTCCTTTTCTTTCGCCATGGCCGCCGCGATGGTGGCTCTTCAGGCCGCACCGCAACAGAGCGGTGCCGCCGACGCTCTGCCCGACGTCGTGGTCCAGGGGCGCAGCCTTGACGAGGCGACGCGCGACTTCGTGGGCCAGGTCGCAGCGCCCCCCCGGGGGCGCGGGCTTGCTCTTTGGCGGGGTCGGGTCTGCGTGGGTGCGGTCGGCTTCCAGCGGGACGCTGGACAGTATCTTGTTGATCGGGTCTCGACGGTTGCTGAGGACCTGGGCGTCGAGATTGGCGATCCCGGCTGCACGCCCAATGTGGTGATCGCCGGGGCCGAGGACGGTCAGGCCATGGCCCAGGAGTTGGTCAGCCGCGAGCGTCGCGCCTTCGACACCAACATCTCTGGTGCCAATCGCTCAGACGGCGCACTTCAGGACTTCATCGGCTCCGCTCGGCCGATCCGTTGGTGGCACGTCAGTCTGCCGGTGGATTCCGAGACGGGCGCGGCAGCTGTGCGAATCCCGGGACAGTGCACGGGTAGCTGCAGCAGCGTTTATGACTTCGCCCCCTCAATCAACGTCAATGCGGCCTCGCGGCTTAACAGCCAAATCCGTGATGACCTGCAGAAGGTCATCATCGTGGTCGATGTCGACGCGCTTGGTGACGCCAGCTTCACCCAGATCGCGGACTACGTTTCGATGATCGCCCTGGCCCAGGTTGATCCCGAGGCCGATACGCGCGGCTTCAACACAATCCTGAACCTGTTTCAGGCCGATGTAGCGACGGACGAATATCTGACCGACTGGGATCTCGCCTATCTGCGTGGCGTGTATTCCGCTGACCAGACCGAGAACAACGCTCGCCGCAATGCACGGGCCGTTGCCGATTCCATGGCTGACGCCCGTCTCGAGACACCCGACACTGAACCGCCGCTTTAGGCGGCGGGGATTGCCGAGTTAGCTTCTGAGCCCTTTTTTGTGGCTGAGGTACTGAGACGCGGTGCGCGCCTGGATGTTTCCTTGCGTACTGGATGGGCCGTTTGGCGTCTTCCGGGCCGCGATGGTCAGCCACGCTTGAACCGACGCGGTAACGGGCCACATACTCATCCGAACGCCGTCGGAATCGACGGGCTGGTCGATGGTGTCGCTGCATACTGCGGGGCGTCCCGGCCGGCGGGCCGGAGATCGTCAAAGGCCCAGGAGCGCATAAATGTCCGAGAGTAAGGTTCTCCCCGTCCTGCCGCTGCGGGACATCGTCGTGTTTCCCCACATGGTCGTGCCGCTCTTCGTAGGGCGCGAGAAGTCGGTGCGGGCGCTCGACGAGATCATGAAGGGTGAGAAGCAGATCCTGCTGGCCACCCAGCGGAACAGCGTCGACGACGACCCATCGCCGGACGCTATCTATCCTATCGGCGTCCTTGCTACCGTGCTCCAGCTGCTCAAGCTGCCCGATGGCACCGTCAAGGTACTTGTAGAAGGGAAGGGCCGCGCCCGCCTGACCCGTTTCACGGAGCGTGAGGAGTATTTCGAGGCCGAGGCTGTCGAAATCGAGGATGATCTCGGTGACCCGTCGCAGGCCGAAGCCATGCTGCGTGCCGTGGTCGAGCAATTCGAGAACTATGTGAAGCTGAACAAGAAGGTCCCGCCCGAGGCCCTCAGCTCCATCCCTCAGATCACTGACCCTTCAAAGCTGGCGGACAGCGTCGCTGCGCATCTGTCAGTCAAGATCGTCGACAAGCAGGCCCTGCTGGAAACCATTGCCGTGCCTCAGCGCCTCGAGAAGGTGTATGGCCTGATGGAAGGCGAGATCAGCGTCCTGCAGGTCGAGAAGAAGATCCGCTCGCGCGTGAAGCGCCAGATGGAGAAGACCCAGCGCGAGTATTATCTGAACGAGCAGATGAAGGCGATCCAGCGCGAGCTCGGCGAGACCGACGACGCGCGTGACGAGATTCTCGAGCTCGAGAAGCGCATTCGCAAGACCAAGCTGTCGAAAGAAGCACGCACCAAGGCAGAGGCTGAGGTCAAGAAACTGCGCAACATGAGCCCGATGTCGGCGGAATCGACCGTCGTGCGGAACTACCTCGATTGGTTGCTCTCAATTCCTTGGGGCAAGGCCAAGACCAAGCCGATCGATCTAGCCAAGGCCGAGGAGATCCTCGAGGAGGACCACTACGGCCTCGAGAAGGTCAAGGAACGCATCATCGAGTATCTGGCCGTCCAGGCCCGTACCAACTCGCTGAAGGGTCCGATCCTGTGCCTCGTCGGCCCTCCCGGCGTCGGCAAGACCTCGCTGGCCAAGTCCATCGCAAAGGCGACCGGGCGTGAATACGTCCGCATGTCGCTGGGCGGGGTGCGCGACGAGGCCGAGATTCGCGGTCACCGCCGGACCTACATCGGCTCCATGCCCGGCAAGATCATTCAGTCGATGAAGAAGGCCAAGACCACCAACGCCTTTATCCTGCTGGACGAAATCGACAAGCTGGGCGCCGACTGGCGCGGCGACCCGTCCTCGGCCTTGCTCGAGGTGCTGGACCCGGCCCAGAACAACACCTTCGGCGACCACTATCTGGAGGTCGACTACGACCTTTCGAATGTGATGTTCGTGACCACGGCCAACAGCCTGGACATGCCCCAGCCGCTGATGGACCGCATGGAGATCATCCGGGTCTCGGGCTACACCGAGGACGAGAAGGTCGAGATCGCCAAGCGTCACGTCCTGCCCAAGGTCACGGCCGACAACGGTCTGAAGCCCGCCGAGTTCGTGGTGCCGGACGAGAGCATCCGCGAACTGATCCGCTACTACACCCGCGAAGCCGGTGTGCGCTCGCTGGAACGGGCTCTGGGCGGACTGGCGCGCAAGGCCGTGCGCGAGATGGCCAAGGAGAAGACGCTGTCGATCACGGTCGACAGCGCCAAGCTGGCCGACTACGCGGGCGTCCGGAAGTTCCGCTACGGCGAGACCGAGGAGAACGACCAGGTCGGCATCGTCACCGGCCTGGCCTGGACCCAGTTCGGCGGCGACATCCTGACCATCGAGGCCATCAAGATGCCTGGCCGGGGCCGCATGACCGTGACCGGCAACCTGAAGGACGTGATGAAGGAATCGATCTCGGCGGCGGCGTCCTACGTCCGCGCCCGGTCGCTGGCCTTCGGCGTCAAGCCACCGGTGTTCGAGAAGACCGACATCCACGTCCACGTGCCCGACGGTGCGACGCCGAAGGACGGACCGTCCGCTGGCGTCGCCATGACGGTGGCCATGGTCTCGGTCCTGACTGGCATTCCGATCCGCAAGGATATCGCCATGACCGGCGAGATCACCCTGCGTGGGAGAGTCACCGCCATCGGGGGCCTGAAGGAGAAGCTGCTTGCGGCTCTGCGTTCCGGCGTCAAGACGGTCCTGATCCCTCAGGAGAACGAGAAGGACCTCGCCGACGTGCCCGACAATGTGAAGGGCGCACTGGAGATCGTTCCTATCTCGACCGCCGACGAGGCGTTGAAATGGGCCCTCACCGGCGCCTTGACCCCTGTCGAGTGGGACGAGGCCACCGAACCTCTGAACCCCGCACCTGCTGCGGGTTCAAGCGACGGCCCGACGGTGATCAGTCACTGAGGATGTAAAGGTCTTCCCCGACCGCGAGGGTGGGGGAAGACCGCCTCAGATCTCCAGCTTTAAAGCTAGAGACTCAGCCAGAGCTTTGGCGCGCCGTCGCGTCTGTTCGCCCAGAAGAACATCCGCATCGCCGGGTGCAGCGCTCAGGCGCAGCGTACCGTCCTCGACCTTGATCCAGGCATTGGCCAGAAGCTGCGGAGATCGGCCGGAGAGGTCGCATCCCAGGCGAAGGGCGAGGCCCATGGCGCGAGCTGCAAGACGCGCTTCCTCGGGCAACAGACGTTCAATCAAATCTGGTGCCGACGTCGCCAGCGCGCCGCCGTAGCGAGCGCTCAGCGCGGCCGCGAGCCAGGCACGTTCCGCGTGGGTCTGACCCGGGATAGGCGCGCGCAAGACCTGATCGAAAACGAGATCGACCCGATGATCGGGATGGAGCCGGGCACCAAGGTCGGCCAATCTGCAGGCTGCTGCGGCCAGCACCGGATCGCGTTCTGAGTCGAAGCTTAAGGGTAAGGCCGCGATCACATTCGCTAACCAGGCCTCAAGTGCGGCCGGCAGGCCCGGCGAGATACCCTGACGGCCCCCAAGGGCTGCGCAGCCGGCAATGAGGGGATCGACCGGGCGTTCGTCCCGATCCAGCGTTTCGTAGAGCAGACCTTCTCGCAACCCCCACGCGGAGAAGACGATCGTCCTCAACCCCAGCGCCTCGATG
>JADCBH010000243.1 GCA_020253595.1 Brevundimonas sp. | reverse complement strand
CTCCAGCCAGACGCCTTGAGCGTCCGTGACCGTGACCCGCCCGATGGTGAAGTCGTCAAACAGATCGCCGCTCAGGCCCTCGACATTGATCCGGCCATAGCGTCCGATTTTCTGACCTGCCACGAAGCTGGTGACGAGGTCGCGACCGGGGCCGGAAAGCAGATACATGCGCCCGCCGAGCGCCAGGATCAGGGCAAGCGCGAGAAGGCCCGCGACAGCCAAGCCGCCGAAGATGGCGACCATTTGGAGCCGCGTGCGCCGGCGCTTCTCGACGGTTGCCGGGGTCTCGGGCGTGTCGGGCGCTTCTGTCAAAAGGCCTGGCCGATGCTGACGTAGATCTGGAAGCTGGCGTCGCCTTCGCGCCTGTTCAGGGGAAAGGCAATGTCGGCGCGGATCGGGCCGAAAGACAGGTTGTAGCGAGCGCCAAAGCCGACGGCGTAGCGCAGGTTCGAGAAGTCCGGCGTCTCCTGAAATCCGACTGCCCCGGCGTCCACGAACGCCACCGCGCCGAAGTTGCGGCCCAGGTCATGACGCACCTCGGCCGACACCTCAAAGAGCGAGAGCCCACCGCGAGGCGTATTGTCGGGCAGTCTGGGTGCGACGCCCTGGTACTCGTAACCCCGAACCGATCCGCCGCCGCCCGAATAGAAGAGGCGGTCCGACGGAATGGTCAGCTCGTCGCCGCCGATGATGGAGCCAAGACGTACCCGGCCGGCGGCGACAGTCCTGGCGTCATCCCGGAGCGGGATGTAGCCGGTAAGCTGGGCTTCCGCGCGCAGGAACAGCAGACTGTCTTCGCCGGTCACGGCCGTCGGCTGCACATTCAACGTCGCTCGCCAGCCGGTCGTCGGGTTCAACGGATCGTCCGACTGGTCCAGATAGGCCGAGCCTCGACCCGTCAGAATCGCAAGATCGCGGGTAATCGAAAGCGGAAGCTGGGTGACGGGATCGAAGCGGTTTTCGTCGTATTTGCCTGCATCCACGCCGAGGCCGTAACTGACCCAAGAGGTCTTGCCGATCCTTTGGCGGATGTCGGCCGAGAACACGCCGGCAGTCCGTATGTAAGCGTCGGTGTCTTCGTTCACGACCGCGGCCGACAGGGCGAGAAGCTGACCGGGCTGGCGCCAGTGCGGCAAGGTCAGATCCGCACCGATCCGGCTGTCGATGTCGGCGATGCGCGCCTGAAATCGCAAGGTGTCCGCCCGCCCGAAACGGTTGTAGTAGGTCCAGAGGCCCTCGATCCCAGAGCCGTCCGCTGTGGAGAAGGTGGCCCCTGCCTCAACGATACGCCGGGGACGATCGGTCAGGGTCACGACCACAGGGCGATTCCCGTCGACCTGCGCCTGATCCGCAGGCGTCAGAGACACATTGACACCGTCATAGACGCCCGTTTCCAGCAGACGGCGCTCCAGCTCAGCCACCTGCTCCGGATCGTAGCGATCTCCCTCCCGCCAAGGTGCGAGGGCCGCGACCCAGGCCGGGTTCGTAGGGCCGGCGGTTTCGACCTGGACGCCGTCCAGGCGCACGAGGGGACCGGAAGCGATGCGATAGGTCGGGGCAACCACAAAGGCAGCGTGATCGACCACGACCCGGCGAGGCTGGACCTCCGCGTCCGGATATCCCTGTTCCGAAAGGCTGGCGACAATCCGCCCTTCAGCAGCAATGACGTCAGCCGCACGCCCGGGCGCACCGGGTTCGAGGTTCAGTCTAGACCGCGCCGTCTGGATGACATCCGCTTGAGGCTCTGGCGAGGTCCACTGGATCGTCGGTTCGGCAAGGGTGAAGCGGCGGCCAGGTTCGATCGAGACGATGGCGATGGGCGCGTCTTCACCCTCGACGATGTCCTCAAGCAGCGGCTGATAATAGCCCTCGGAGCGAAGCAGGGCCTCGGCGGACTCCAACGCAGCGCGCGCGCGGCGACGGGCCTCGAAGCGGTTCGTGGGCGGTCCGTCGACCTCACCGATGGCCTGGCGCAGCTGTATCCGGAGGTCGTCCGGGAGGTTTCCACGAATCTGCGCCCTGGGGTCCGCTTCGGCTGGGCCCACCCAGAGGCTGGCGCAGATAGCCGCCCCCACGATGATGCTCAGTTGAAGGCGGGCAAAGGGCAATCGCGGATCCTCAGGTCAGACAGGATTCGGCGGGCGGCCGAGACGGCGTTTCCGCAACCAGCCAAACGCGACAGCCGTGTGGCGCCGCCTAGTAGAAAAGCGTCTCACTCTGAGGCTGGACCGATTCTGCCGATGAAGGATTTGCCGGTGGCAACTGGCTGTTGTCGAGCGAAGGCGGTTGGTCGGTCGGCGCGGTCGTGTCCGCAGCAGGGGCGGCGGCGTCCTCCGCCGCCTCGGCCATCTGTGCCTCGACCGGGGGCGGCAGTTCCGCCTCGCGCGAGACCGGCTCCTCGCAGCCGGAAAGGCCAAAGGCCAAGACCGAACCTGTGAGCAAAACCAGACGCTTCATGGAACCTCTTCCCCTTTGTCTCTCGGCAGCAACGGGCCGCCTGGATACCTGTTCCATAGCTTGCCCGTGCGGGCGCGTCACGGGGCCGGGGCACCCTCAACGCTTCCTTTGCTTCTTGATGCCACTGTTCGACGAATGGGAGAGGGCATGAGCGCTTCAAACAACGGCTGGGCCATGATCGCCCAGGTGCGATTCAGAGAGCTGAAAACGCGTCTCGGGCTGGCGGTGTTCATCGCCGTGACAGCGTGGTTCCTGACGCACGGTGCCTGGCCGGCGGTGTGGCTCGGCTTTGTCGCAGTGAGCCAGTTCATCGACTGGCTTGCCTTCCGTCGCCTGAGACTCAACCCGACCATAGAGCCGTCTGCGCCTTACAAGGTCGCGCTGTGCGCCACGGCAGCGATGAACGTCATCGTCTACTCTGGAATAGCCGTCGTTCTCTGGGTGACCGGAGGTGAGGCGGGACGATTGTTCGCGATGATCCAGGTGGCCGGAGCCCTGTTGCACGTCAGCCTGCACATGCACCATGTGCGCTCGCTGCTCTTGTCCGCAGTCGTCCCACATAGCCTGTTCTTCCTCGGGTTGCCGATGATGGAAGGCGTGAAGACCGGCAGATGGGAAGATTTCCTGATCGTGATCGGCGGAGTCCTGTTCATGACGCACCTGGTGGTTGCTGTCCGGCAGAGCTCCATGACGACCAAGGCGCTGCAGGACGCCAATGACCAGGCCAACGCCGAGCGCAAGAAAGCCCTGGTCGCCAGCGCAGCCAAGTCCGACTTTCTGGCGGTGGTCAGCCATGAGATCCGCACGCCGATGAATGCTGTGATTTCGGCGGCCAACCTGCTGCGTCGGACCCGCCTGGATCGGGAGCAGCGCGAGCATGTGTCGATGCTGCTCGACGCCGGTGACGTTCTCGTCGGGCTGCTGAACGATGTGCTCGATTTCTCCAAGATCGAAGCCGGCAAGATGCAGCTCGAGTCCTCCGAGATGGACTTGCGCGACAAGCTCGCCTCGTTGGGACGTCTGTGGCAGCCAAAAGCTGAGGCCAACGGGGTGCGCCTGATGATGGAGATCGCGTCGGATGTGCCCGTCAGCGTTCGGACGGACCCGCTGCGGTTCCAGCAGATCCTGTTCAACCTGCTCTCCAACGCCGTGAAGTTCACTGAGGACGGGACGATTTCTGTTTCGGTGGGCTGGGAGGCAACGCAGCAGCGGTTGGTGGTTTCCGTGGCAGACACCGGTTGCGGGATCGCGCCGGAAAGGCTGGCGAACATCTTCGACAGTTTCGAGCAGGCGGACGCCGGTACGACGCGTCGGTATGGCGGCACGGGCCTGGGGCTGGCGATCAGCCGCCGTCTCGCCGAGATCATGGGCGGAAGCCTCAAAGCCGAGAGCATTGTGGAGCAGGGCTCGACTTTCACGCTGAGCTTGCCGGTCGAGCCGGTCACCAAGACCGAGAGGGCACCCGCGCAGGCTACGGCGGAAGAGACCGGCCTGCAGGGCCGACTCATCCTGGCAGCGGACGACCACGCCGTGAACCGGCGCATCCTCTCGCTGCTGCTGGAACCGCACGGTTGCCAGCTCGTGCTGGTGGAGAACGGTGCGGAGGCCGTTGAGGCGGCCATGGGCCAGACCTTCGACGCCATCCTGATGGACATGCAGATGCCGGTCATGGACGGGCTGACGGCGACGGCGCGCATCCGGGCCGAGGGGTTGAACACCACGACGCCGGTGATCGCACTGACGGCCAATGCGATGGATGTTCATCGTGCGGCCTGGGATGCGGAGGGCGTGCATGCCTTCCTGACCAAGCCGATCGATCCGCCGCTTCTGGCTGCGACCCTGGCCCAAGCCTGCGCTGTGCCGAGAGCAGAACGGGTGGCGGCCGCGGCCTAGGTCCAGCGCGCGACAGCCGAGGACAGGTCGAGGGCCGTGCCTGGCTGAGGCGCAATGACGGTGTTGTCGAACCGGGGCGCGGGCGATGGCTGGACAGGGTCACCGACCAGGGTGGACCGGCTGACGTTGTGCGGATGGCTGGCCGCCTCCGCAAAGGTCAGGACCGGCGTCACGCAGGCCTCCGTACCGTCGAAATGCGCTGCCCAGTCGTCGCGGCTGCGTGTCCCGAAGACGTCCCCGAAGCGGGCGTGGAGCGCGGGCCAGCCGCTGGGTGGAAACTGTGGCGCTTCGGCTGGATCGATTCCCAGACCGTGAAGTAGGGCCGCGTAGAAACGAGGCTCCAGGGCGCCGACCGCGACGAAGCGGCCATCCGCGCAGGCGTAGCAGCGATAGAAGGGCGCGCTGCCGTCCAGAAGATTGGTACCTCGCTCGGCTGACCAGAGGCCGCTGGCCGAAAGCGCGTGGAACAGGCTGGACAGAAGCGATGTCCCATCGGTCATGGCGGCGTCGACGACACGGCCCTGTCCGGTCTGACGCGCCTCGATGATGGCCGCGAGCACGCCGGTAACAAGCAGCATGGCGCCGGCGCCGTAATCGCCGACGAGGTTCAGCGGCGGGCGGGGCGGACGGTCCGGCTCTCCCATCGCATGCAGCGCTCCGGTCAGGGCGATGTAGTTGATGTCGTGCCCGACCGTGTCTGCGAGGGGGCCGGTCTGGCCCCAGCCGGTCACACGGCCGAAGACCAGGCGGGGGTTCGCCGCGGCGCAGACATCGGGTCCGAGACCGAGACGTTCCATGACGCCGGGCCGGAAGCCTTCGATCACGGCATCAGCACGGGCGATCAGGTCCAGTACGACCGCGCGGTCGTCCGGCGACTTCAGGTCGACCGGAACGGCGCTACGGCCGCGATGCAGCACCGCTCCACCGACGTCGCCGAAGGCGGAGGCCCCGTCTGCGCGGGTCAGACGCAGCACCTCGGCCCCCAGATCGGCCAGCACCATGCCGGCGAAGGTGACGGGCCCCAGGCCGTCGAACTCGATGATGCGGACCCCCGTCAGAGGCTTCATGCACGCCTGTCCTTTTCTGTCCCGGTCTTGACCGGGCGCCTCTCATGAACCAGAAGGCGCAACCGCGAAACGGCCTGTCCGTCTTTGCGGCTGCGATGTGCGTCCTTAGCTCAGTTGGTTAGAGCATCTGACTTTTAATCAGAGGGTCCTCGGTTCGAGCCCGAGAGGACGTACCATCCGCCTCGCTTCCGTCTTTTTTGCGCTATCGCTCGCGACGCGGTCGGTCGCTGCTTGAGCGCTTGCCAGTTGCGCTAACGCTCGGCTCGCGGAGCCTCGCTGTTTGAGCGCCCGGTTGTTGCGCCAACGCCTCGCCTTGGGGACGCTCGCGGCTTGAGCGTGGGTGGGTTTGCCCTCATGGTAGATGCCGAAAGCTGAGGGGATCGCCATGAAAATCGCCGCTGCCATTGCCGTGCTGTCAACGCTGACGCTCGT
>JADCBH010000242.1 GCA_020253595.1 Brevundimonas sp. | reverse complement strand
CGACCATGATCGTGTTCTGGACGCTGACCGGGCTCACCGCTGCATTGGCGGGGCTCATGGTCTTGACGGGTGCGCGCCGCGGCGCGGGGACGGGCGACGTTGCCGCGCCCACGGCTTCGGCCGAGTTGGCGGAGCTGGATCGTTTGAAGGCCCGAGGCCTGCTGGACGAAGAGGCGTGGTCTGCCGCGAGGGCTGAGGCGGGTCGCCGACTGCTTTCTGAACCTGCACCCCAGGCTCCCATCGTCGTCGGGTCGAGGGACCGTGAAATCACGCTCGGGGCGCTCGTCGCCACGGCAGCCGTTACCCTGGGACTCTACTTCATGATGGGCAGCCCGGGTCTCGGGGACCAGCCCTATGAACGCCGGATCGACGAATGGGCCAACCAGGCCGAAATGCTGGACGCTCCAAGGGTCGCGGCCGTGCTTAGCCGCGCCGTGAGGCGTGACCCGGAGAATGTCACGGCGTTGACGATGCTCGGGGCGGCCCGGTTCGAGGCGGGCGACCCTATCGGGGCCGCCACGGCCTTTCGTCGCGCCCTCACAATCCAGCCTGAAGACGCGACCAGCTGGTCACGGCTTGGCGAGAGCCTGGTCCGGGCTGCGGAGGGCGAGGTTCAGCCGGATGCCGAAGCGGCCTTCACCCAGGCGCTGGCGCTTGACCCCAACCAGTTGGGGGCGCGCTTCTTCCTCGGTGATCTGGCGATCAGTCGCGGTGATGTCGCCAGGGCGCGTGAGCTCTGGACGCCGCTGATCGAGGCGCTCGATCCGGCCGACCCCCGCCGCGCTGATCTCACCGCCCGTCTGGACGCGGCGGGATGACCCGTTGGAGCCTGGATCTGGCAGGGATATAGCGGCGTCATGAGTTGGCTTCCGAAATCGCCCAAGGCCCGGCGTCGTCTCTGGATCGTGGCCGCAGCTGCGCCCGTGCTTGCGCTGGCGGTCGGCCTGTCGCTGTGGGCCATGCAGGACAACGTCACCTTCTTCTTCTCGCCGTCCGAGGCGACAGAGCAGGCCGCCCCTGCTGGCCGCAAGATCCGGCTTGGCGGCCTGGTCGAGGCGGGCAGCGTGGTCCATGAGGGCGCGACTGTTTCGTTCGCCGTCACCGACAATGCGTCCACCAGCCGCGTCGTTTACGAGGGCGACCTGCCCGACCTGTTCCGTGAGGGGCAGGGCATTGTGGCTGAGGGGACGTTTGGCCCCGACAGGGTGTTCCGCGCCTCGACCGTGCTGGCCAAGCACGACGAAACCTACATGCCCCGGGAAGTCGCCGAGAGCCTCAAGGCCAAGGGTGAATGGCGGCCCGAGGAAGGCCCGCCGCCGGCCAGCGCCGCCGCCCGCGCAGCCAGCACCACATGATTGTCGAGTTCGGGGCCTTTGCCCTCATTCTGGCCCTGGTGTTGTCGGTCCTGCAGACAGGACTGGCGACGGTTGGCCGCATGCGTCGCAGTCCCCTGCTGGCGGGGGGCGCGGACGGCGCTGCCATCGCCACTGCCTTCGCCATCGTCCTGGCCTTCGCGGCCCTGATCTTCGCTTTCGTCGTGTCCGACTTCTCGGTCGAGAACGTCGCGCGCAACAGCCACACCGACAAGCCGATGCTCTACAAGGTCTCTGCGGCCTGGGGCAGCCATGAGGGATCTCTGGTCCTGTGGTGCGGGGTCATGGCGGTGTTCGGCGCGCTGCTGGCCCGCGCGCGCGGGCTGCCTTTTGGGCTCAAGACCTCCGCCGTCGCGGCTCAGGGCGCGCTGACGTTCATGTTCCTGGCGTTTGCCGTGTTCACGTCCAATCCGTTCGTGCGGATCGAGGACGCGCCGGTGCAGGGCAATTCGCTCAACCCCCTGCTTCAGGACCCGGCGCTCGCCCTGCATCCGCCGCTGCTCTACTTCGGCTATGTCGGGTTTTCGATCACCTTTTCCCTGGCTGTGGCTGCCCTGGTCGAGGGGCGCGCCTTTTCCGGATTCTGGCCGGCCTGGGGGCGCTGGGTCCGACCCTGGGCCCTGGCCAGCTGGGTCTTCCTGACGGTCGGCATCGCCCTGGGTTCGTTCTGGGCCTACTACGAGCTGGGCTGGGGTGGCTGGTGGTTCTGGGACCCGGTCGAGAACGCCTCCTTCATGCCCTGGCTGGCGGGCACCGCGCTTCTGCACAGCGCGGTCGTGACCGAACGCCGTGGGGCGCTCGCGGGTTGGACGGTGTTCCTCGCCCTGCTCGCCTTCAGCTTCTCCATGCTGGGCGCCTTCCTGGTGCGGTCGGGCGTCCTGACGTCGGTGCACGCCTTCGCCGTCGACCCGGAGCGGGGCATGATGCTGCTGGGCATCCTGGCTGTTGCGGCCGGATCGGCGTTTGCCCTGTTCGCCTGGCGCGCACCGCAGCTGAAGGGCGGCGGCCTGTTCTCCCCGATCAGCCGGGAGGGTGGTCTGGTCCTGAACAACCTGTTCCTGACCGTGGCGGCGGCGACGGTGCTGCTCGGCACGCTGTATCCGCTGATCCTGGAGGCGGCGACCGGAGAGACGATCTCGGTCGGACCGCCCTACTTCGCCATGACCTTCACGCCCCTGATGCTGGTGGCCTGCATCATCCTGCCGGCCGGGCCGCTCCTGGCCTGGAAGCGCGGCGATGTGGTGGGGGCCATGCAGCGGCTGGTGATCGCGGGCGTGATCGCCATCGCCTGCGGTTTCGCGGCGTGGCTGGCGTTCGAGCCCAGGAAAGCGCTCACGGCGGCGGGGATCGCCATCGGAGCCTGGCTGATCGCCGGGGCCCTGGCCGAGGTGGTCGAGCGGGTTCGTCTGTTCCGGGCACCGCTGGCCGAGGCGCTTCGTCGCGCGCGCGGCCTGCCGATGGGGGCCTGGGGAATGACGCTGGCCCACGCGGGACTGGGCGTCTTCGTTCTGGGGGCCGTGGCCGAAACCAGCTTCAAGCTCGAATCCGCCGAGGCCCTTCCGATCGGTGGCAGCGTCATTGCCGGACCCTGGAAAGCCACCCTGACCGACGTTCAGATTGTGGAGGGACCGAACTATCTGGCCGAGCGAGGCGTCGTGACCGTCACTTCGGTGGACGGGCGGGCACCGCCGCGCACTGTGACGTCGGAACGCCGCTTCTTCCCGGCGGGCGGCCAGACGACGACCGAGGTCGGTCTGGATTTCCGGGGGCTGGACGATGTCTACGTCGTGATGGGCGAGCGCCGGGCGACGACCGACGGCGCGCGCGCCTGGACGCTGCGCATCTACCATAATCCGTGGGCGCGCCTGATCTTCCTCGGACCGGCCATCATGGCCCTGGGCGGGGTGCTGTCCCTGATGGATCGACGGCTCCGGCTGGCCATGCCGGGGCGTCGCAAGAAGCCTCTCCCCCTCGAGGGGGGAGAGGTTGGAGTGGGGGTGGACGCGCGATGATCGGGATGAGGCGGAGAGACTCCGTCGGCGTCTTCGGGAGACCACTGTCCCGCCGTGCCTTCACCCCCATCCCAACCCTTCCCCCCTCGAGGGGGAAGGGCTTGATTTGCGCCCTTCTCCTCCTCGCCACACCCGCGCTCGCGCAGGAACCCGCCGCGCCTCCGGACAGGCCGCTGGCCGACGCCGGTCAGGAGGCCCGGGCGCAGAGGATCTTCGAGGTCGTGCGCTGCGTCGTCTGCCAGCATGAGTCTGTCGCCGACAGTCCGGCGGGCATTGCCGGCGACATGCGTCGCCTGATCCGCGAAGAGATCGCCGGTGGAGCCACCGATCAGGCCATCAAGGACGATCTGGTTCGGCGCTATGGCGACTATGTCCTCTTCACGCCGCCGATGCGGACGGGGACCTGGCTGTTGTGGTTCGGACCGGCGCTTCTGGTGCTGGCCGGAGGGGCCGCGCTGATCGCCTTCCTGCGTCGCCGCCCGGCCGCGACGGCACCGCTTTCGCCGGATGAGGAACGTCGGTTGGCCGATCTTCTCCAATCGGAAACAGTTCGCCCTGATCCTGACGCATCCGCGCCACACGACGGGCGTTGAGGCCGGTCAAGCCTCGCCGGAGCGGCGGTTGGTCAATCGGGCAACCGCCCTGTATTCAAGACGAAACCGGGTCCTGGTGACCCAGACGGGATCGCACGAAAGACGATGATGAAGCGCAAGGAATTCATCCTGGGGGCCGCCGTCGGCCTGACGTTCGCCGCCGCGGCGACAGCCGGGGGCGTGATCGACTGGCCGGGCGCCAATGCCCAGGAGCGGCCGGCCGCCGGGCGACTGATCCCCTCGGCGGGTGCCTCAGGCCTCGCCTTCGCCCCGCCGCAGGGCGCGCCGCTCAGCTTCGCCGACATCTTCGACCAGGTGTCCCCGGCGGTCGTTCAGATCGACGTGGAAACGCGGGTTGCCGTGCCTCAGGGCATGATCCAGATCCCGGGCTTTGGGTCGATCATTCCGCCCGGCCGGCAGGCACCCGGCGAGGACGATGAGGGACCGACGGCCCAGGGCGCAGGATCGGGGTTCTTCATCTCGGCCGACGGCTTCATCGTGACCAACAACCACGTGGTCGAGAACGCGACGAAAATCACGGTGCGACTGTCCGACGAGCGGGAGCTTGAAGCGCGCCTGGTCGGCCGCGACCAGGCCACGGATCTCGCGGTCCTGAAGGTCGAGGGCGGGAACTTCCCGTTCGTCAGCTTCGAGACCCAGGCCGAACCTCGCGTCGGCGATTGGGTCATCGCCGTCGGCAACCCCTTCGGCCTCGGGGGCACGGCGACCGCCGGAATCGTCTCAGCCAAGGCGCGTGATATCGACGGCGATACGCCCTATACGGACTATCTGCAGATCGACGCGGCTATCAACCGAGGTAACTCGGGTGGTCCGACCTTCGACATCTATGGCCGAGTGATTGGCGTGAACTCAGCCATCATCTCGCCGAGCCCGACTGGAGGTTCGGTCGGCATTGGCTTCGCCATTCCCGCGTCGATCGCGAAATCCGTCACGGATCGGCTGATGCGAGGGGAGACGATCCAGCGTGGCTATCTCGGAGTTCAGATCCTAAATCTGCCTGACGACTATCTCGGCCCCCTCGATCTCCCTGGCGATCAGGAGGGAGCTTACATTGCAGAAGTGACGCTTGGTGGTCCCGCGGCCCAGGCGGGACTGCGAGAGGGCGATATCGTGGTGGCGCTGAACGGCCAGCCCATCGACTCCTCATCGGCATTGACCCGACGTGTTGGACAGGCGGCTCCTGGCGACAATCTCCGCCTTGAGATCATTCGGGAAGGCCGTCGCCAGACCGTAACCGTCCGCTCGGGCACTCGGCCCGCCGATATAAACGCTCCGCCAGGGAACGAGGATGAGAACGAAGGCAGCACCGAGCCGAACCGTCCTCAGGCCCCGGTAGGCGAGACGATCGAAGGCATGACCGTCGCGCCTCTGACCGATGCGCTGCGTCAGCGCTACTCCATAGACGAACGCGTCCGGGGCCTTGTCGTCACGGCGGTCACCGCGACTTCCGAAGCAGGCCGCATCCAGGTTCCGGTTGGCACCGTCATCCTTCAGGTCAACGGACGTCCGGTCGCTACGGCAGCGGAGTTCCGGGCGCAGGTCGCCGCCGCCCGTGCCGCCAACCGCGAGGGCGTCTTGATCTTGTTCCGCACGCCGCAGGGCAACCGACCGTTCGTTCTGGAACTCTCGGACAACTAACCGTCCCGACCCTGAACAAGCCTTAACTCCCTAAGTCGCCGCCGATGGGCTACCGTCGGCGGCGATTTGATTCCGGGAGGGCCTGCGCCATGAAGATTCTGGTGGTCGAGGACGACGCCGAAGCGGCCCAGGCCATGGTGCGCGGCCTGACCGAGGCCGGCCATGTGGTGTCCCATGCCATCGACGGCGCCTATGGGCTGCTGGAGGCGCAGAAGGGCGACTGGGACGTCTATGTGGTCGACCGCATGATGCCCCGGCTGGACGGCATCGGCATGGTCGAGACCCTGAGGAAGAACGGCGACCAGACGCCGGTCCTGTTCCTGTCCGCCATGGGCGAGGTCGAGGACCGCATCACGGGCCTGAAGGCCGGCGGCGACGACTATCTGGTCAAGCCCTATGCGTTCGCCGAGCTGATCGCCCGGGTCGAGGCCCTGTCGCGCCGGCGCGAAACCGGCGGCGTCCAGACGGTACTGAAGGTCGGCGACCTGGAGATGAACCTGATCGCCCGCACCGTGCATCGCGGCACGACCGAGATCGACCTGCAGCCGCGTGAGTTCCAGCTGCTGGAGTTCCTGATGCGCCACGCCGGCCAATCGGTGACCCGCACCATGCTGCTGGAGAAGGTGTGGGAGTATCACTTCGACCCCCAGACCAACGTCATCGACGTCCACATCAGCCGCCTGCGCTCCAAGATCGACAAGGGCTTCGACCGGGCGATGCTCCAGACGGTCAGAGGGGCCGGATATAGATTGGAAGCCTAGGTCGTCGCCTTCTCCCTCCCCCGCGGGGGAGGGTGGCCGCGAAGCGGTCGGGTGGGGACGGCAAGGCGACACACAGACAGTTCTTGGAGCTAATGGCCTCATGGCGATCGTCGCCAAAGCCCGCGCCATGCGACAGGCGCTCACTCCGGCAGAAGCGCGGTTGTGGGTGGCGCTGCGACGGCTTCGCCATGATGGCCTTCATTTCCGCAGGCAGACCCCGTTGCGCGGCTATTTCCTCGATTTCTTCTGCTGGTCTCGGGGTGTCGTCGTCGAGGTCGATGGCGGCTCTCATGCCACCGAAGATCGCGCGCGAAAGGATCGTGTGAGGGACGCAGTCCTGGCACGTGAGGGTTTGCTGACTCTGCGCTTCGACAACCTGATGGTCAGAGATCAGTTGGAGGCTGTGGTTGGACAGGTGCGTGCGGTTTGC
Source organism: Brevundimonas sp. (assembly GCA_020253595.1). Classification (GTDB taxonomy): domain Bacteria; phylum Pseudomonadota; class Alphaproteobacteria; order Caulobacterales; family Caulobacteraceae; genus Brevundimonas. The sequence continues at coordinate 713 of JADCBH010000242.1, read as the reverse complement.
CTTGCCCGCCCCACCCGGTCTCCGCTTCGCTCCGACCACCCTCCCCCGCTGGGGGAGGGAAAGGCCATGGCCTGACCAATGCGCCTCCCCTCCCTCTTTCGCCGCACGCCGTTCCGGCTGACGCTGCTGTTCCTGGCGCTGTTCGCAGCGGTGGCCAGCGCGATCCTGGCTTACGTCTATGTCGCCTCGGCCTCCGAGGCCCAGGCCCAGGCGCGCAAGGCGGTGGAACAGGAAAACGCCGCCCTGACGGCGATCTTCGAGGAACGCGGTCCGGATGCGCTCAATCAGGCCCTCGTTGACCGCATCCTGACGGGCGGGACGTTTCTGCACCTCTACATGGAGCGTGATGGCTCCAAGATCACCGGCACGCTTGGCGTGACCGCACGGTCTGAGGATGGCCAGACGACCGCCGAGCCGGTGAATGCCTCGCCGATCCCCAACTATTCCGGCGGCGAAGTTTGGGCGACGTTCCGGTTCACCGATATCGATCCGGACGGCCGGGTGGTGCGCAAGGACGCCTACGGGGTGCAGACCACGCTCTCGAACGGCCAGATGCTGTTCGTCGGCAAGGACCTTGGGGACACGGAGGCCTATCTGGGCCGGCTGACCCAGGCTCTGTGGATGGCCATGGGCATGGTGCTGCTGCTGGGCGCCGGCGGTGGCCTGCTGATCAGCCGCAACGTCGAACGCGCCATGGGACGCCTCAACACTGT
>JADCBH010000241.1 GCA_020253595.1 Brevundimonas sp. | reverse complement strand
GCCCTGGTCGAGGCCGGGGTCGACATCGACGAAGCCCGCTGGGTCGGCGCAGACCTGGAGGCCGTGTTCATGACCGAGACCGGATCGGTCCAGATGCCGGAGACCATCCATGCTGGCTGACGCGATCCGCTCGGAGACCTACCGCTTTACCCGCAACCGCATGGCGGTGTTCTGGTCGATCCTGTTCGTGCCTGTCCTGTTCCTCGCCATCGGCACGGCGGTTCAGTTCTTCACCAAGGCCCGCATGGCCGAGATGGCCGACGCCCTGCCGCCAGAGATGACCGCCGAGGGCGGGCCGCTGGCGGCGTCGGGCCCACTGGATCTGGGTCAGGGCCTGCTGTCCCAGGCCGGTGACTTCGCCAACCCCATCGTCATGCTGTTCGTCCTGATCGGCGCGGCCATCATCTACGCCGGCGACTACCGCTGGGAGACCTGGCGTCTGACCAGCGCGCGGAACACCCGCATCAATCTGGTAATGGGCAAGGTCGCTCTGGTGTTCGGCGTCGTTCTCGCCGCGCTCTTGACCTGGCTCGCCTTCGGGATGGTCGGAGAGCTCATAAAGGCAGGGATTTTCGAGCGGCCCCTGACGTTCGAGTTCGGCGGCGAGCGTGCTGGCCAGCTTGCAGGCCTGATCGCCGTCACCGTCGCGCGGGTCATGCAGTTCACCATGATCGGTTTGCTGGCCGCGGTGATGACCCGGTCGCTGCTCGCGGCCCTGTTCGTGCCGATGGTGGTCGCCATCGGCCAGTTCTTCCTGATGCAGTCCCTGCCGCTTCTGGCCTGGGACGCGGGCGATCTGCATGCCCAGTTGCTGATCCCCGGCCTGTCGCACGACAGCCTCAAGACCCTGATCCAGGGTGGACCGGACGCAGCGGCGGCACCGGAGGGTCTGGCCGGGAAGGCGATTGCCGGGCTGACGCTGTGGACGATTGCCCCGCTAGTCGCGGCTCTGACCTGGTTCAGCCGACAGGACCTGTCGAAGGAATAGACCTCAGTCCTCGTCCGGCGCACCGAGCGGGAAGTAGCCGCGATAGGGACGCGCCTCGTCCAGCGCGCGGGCGTAGCTCGGTCGCGCGAGCAGCCGTCGGCGATAGGCCCACAGGTGCTCGAACCTCTCGGGGATCGCATGGGTCCAGTGGGCGTAAAGCAGGCCCGGAGCCGCGCCACAGTCGGCCAGGCTGAACGCTTCACCCGCTGCCCAGGTTCGCGTGGCCATCACGCCATCCAGCCAGGCGTAGGCGGTGTCGAGCCTCGCACGCGCCTCTGCGTCGGCGATCGGATCGCGGTCGGCTTCAGGTCGCAAGGCGTTGTAGATGATACGTTGCTGGTTGGACTGCACGTGATTGTCGAACACCCGGTCCATGAAGCGGACTTCCAGCGCAACGTCCGGATCCGCCGGGATCATGGGCGTTTCAGGCGCAATCTGGTCCAGCCGCTCGATGATGATCGAGGTCTCGGCGAACATGCGACCGCCCTCCTTCAGGATCGGGAACTGACCGAACGGCCAGACGGCCTTCAGTTCGTCCATCGCGCCTGCGTCCTCCAGCATCCGCTGAGTGAACGCCAGTTCCTTCTCGTAGAAGGCCACGATGGCCTTCTGGCAGTAGGAGGAGAAGAGGTGGCTGTAGAGGACGAGGTCGGTCACAGGCGCTTCTCCATCCAGACTTTGCCGCAGGGATAGGGTGTCGGCCATGCTCAGGCAGCGTCCTCGAGGCGTTTCCGGAACGCGGCTTCATCGTCCGCGAACCAGACATGCGCACCGCGATTGCTTTCGAGAACGAAGTCCCTGAGCGCGTCGCTGGAGGCAACCTCTCCGGAGATGTCGCCGACGATGGCAAGCCCGATGCGGTAGGTGACGCATTTCTGGGTCATCTCTCCGGCCAGGCGTGAACGTAGATGCAGGAAGTCAGGTCCCAACCTTCTGACCGGCAGCACCAACCAGTCGGCATCCAGCGACATCGCCTCGCTGAGGAAGTCGTTGACGTCGCATTCGGCGGCCAATAGCGGGCCATCCTCAGCGCAGACCGCGACTCGCCTCGATCCAATGACTTCCAGTTCGGCGCTCATGCCGATGCACTCCAGACAAGCGAAAGGGCGACCCGATCGCTCGGGCCGCCCTTCAATAGCTCAAGCGTAGCATCGAAGCCTACGCTTCGTCGTCGCCCTCGAAGGACATGACCGGACCAGAGTCCAAGCCCTTGGCGTCGACGTCGCGATCGACGAACTCGATCACGGCCATCGGGGCATTGTCGCCGTGGCGATAGCCGGCCTTCATGATGCGGATATAGCCGCCGTTGCGGTCGGCGTAGCGCGGGCCGATCGTCTCGAACAGCTTGCCGACCTGGGTCACGTCGCGGACCTGGCTGATGGCCTGACGGCGAGCGTGCAGATCGCCCTTCTTGCCGAGCGTGACCAGCTTCTCGACGAAGGGCCGCAGCTCCTTGGCCTTGGGCAGGGTCGTCGTGATCTGCTCATGCTTGATCAGCGAGGCAGCCATGTTGGCGAACATGGCCTGGCGATGGCTGACCGTACGGCCGAGCTTGCGATAGGCGGCGCCGTGGCGCATCGGGGTCTCTCCTACTCCAGCCCTGGTTTCCGGTAACCGGACCTTGGACTGTTCTCATTCTAACCGCCCCGACATTCTCCTCATCGGAGACGGGCGGAGGGTTGAAACTAGATCTGGTCGTCGAACTTCTTGGCCAGATCTTCGATGTTTTCGGGCGGCCAGTTCGGCACATCCATGCCGAGCGAAAGCCCCATGGAGGTCAGGACCTCCTTGATCTCGTTCAGCGATTTGCGGCCGAAGTTCGGGGTGCGAAGCATCTCGCCCTCGGTCTTCTGGATCAGGTCGCCGATGTAGACGATGTTGTCGTTCTTCAGGCAGTTGGCCGAGCGGACCGACAGCTCCAGTTCGTCGACCTTCTTCAGAAGGGCCGGGTTGAACGGCAGGTCCGGCTTGCCTTCGGTGGCCTCGACGGCCTTCTTGGGCTCTTCGAAGGTGATGAAGATCTGCAGTTGGTCTTGCAGGATGCGCGAGGCATAGGCCACGGCGTCCACAGGGCTCACGGCACCGTTGGTTTCGACTTCCATCACCAGCTTGTCGTAGTCGAGCGATTGGCCCTGACGGGTCGGCTCGACGCGATAGGCGACGCGCTTGACCGGCGAATAGAGGGCGTCGACCGCGATCAGGCCGATCGGGGCGTCTTCCGGACGGTTGAATTCCGAAGCCACATAGCCCTTGCCGTTCTGAACGGTCAGTTCCATGCGGATCGAGGCACCGTCGTCCAGGGTGCAGAGCACGTGGTCGGGGTTCAGAACCTCGATGTCGGCCGGCGCGTCGATCTGGCCGGCGGTCACCGGGCCGGGACCAGTGGCACGCAGCGTCATGCGCTTCGGGCCTTCGGCGTGCATGCGCAGCGCCAGCTGCTTGATGTTCAGCACGATGTCGACGACGTCCTCGCGCACGCCTTCCAGCGACGAGAACTCGTGCACCACGCCGTCGATCTGGATGGCCGTCACGGCCGCGCCTTGCAGCGACGACAGAAGCACGCGACGCAGGGCGTTGCCGAGCGTCACCCCAAAGCCGCGCTCCAGAGGCTCGGCCACCAGACGCGCCTTGCGTTGCGCGTCGGAACCCAGCTCGATCTGCGGCTTCTCGGGACGGATCAGCTCTTGCCAGTTACGTTCGATCATAGGTGTCCCTAACGAGTGTCGCCGGTCCCCCTCACCTCGTCAGGAAGAGGCGGGACCCGCGGAGAATAAGGTCGGCGGCGGTCTTGGAAGCGGCGCTTAGACGCGGCGACGCTTGGGCGGACGGCAACCGTTGTGCGGCATCGGCGTGACGTCGCGGATGGTCGTGATGGTCATGCCCACGGCCTGAAGCGCGCGCAGCGCCGACTCGCGGCCGGAACCCGGACCCGAGACGTTGACTTCCAGGGTGCGGACGCCGTGTTCGGCGGCCTTCTTGCCAGCGTCTTCGGCAGCCATCTGGGCGGCGTACGGGGTCGACTTGCGCGACCCCTTGAAGCCCATGTGCCCGGCCGACGACCAGGAGATAGCGTTCCCCTGCGCGTCGGTGATGGTCACCATCGTGTTGTTGAACGAGGCGTTCACGTGGGCGACGCCCGAGGTGATGTTCTTGCGCTCGCGCTTCTTTACGCGACCCGGTTCCTTGGCCATCAGCTAGCTCTCTTACTTCTTCTTGCCGGCGATCGGCTTGGCGGGACCCTTGCGGGTGCGGGCGTTGGTGTGGGTGCGCTGGCCGCGGACCGGCAGGCCCTTGCGGTGACGCAGGCCACGGTAGCAGGCCAGGTCCATCAGACGCTTGATGTTCATCGACGTCTCGCGACGCAGGTCGCCCTCGACGGTGTGGTCCTTGTCGATGGTCTCGCGGATCTGCAGGACCTCGGCGTCGGTCAGCTGGTTGACCCGGCGCGAGGCCTCGATGCCGACCTTCTCGGTGATCTCCTGGGCGGACTTGGGTCCGATGCCATGGATGTACTGCAGCGCGATGACGACGCGCTTGTTGGTCGGGATGTTGACGCCAGCGATACGGGCCACGAAGCTCTCCAGATACGCGTTTCCGGACGCAATAAACGCTCCGGTCAACAGACCAGGAGCGTGGCGCCCTTCGCGGGAAGCGCGCCTTATACAGGTGATTCAGGTTCCGTCAACGCCCGTTGACGGCTCGCAGTGCCAGCAGCCCTCCGCGCCGATCGGACTGCCCGACGGCGTGGGCGTCTCGATGCGGTTTTCCTCCAGCACCTGATCCATGCGCTCGGGTTCGGCGATCAGCTCGGCCAGGAGGTGGTCATGGGCCCTCTGGATCGAATCCGAAGCGCGCGACTCCTCCAGACGTTCCGATAGCAAGTTCAGACGGTCCTCGACGACGGCAGCCGTCGTGGCCGACACCTCGTCAGACCGCAGCAAGCCGGCGAGCGTCAAGACGGTACGCGCCTGCACCCGCCGCGCCGGCTCGGCCAGTCGGCCGGCGGTCGGGCGGAAGGCCGTGTCGATCAGAGTGTCGATGGTCTCGGTCAGGCCCAGCGCGGACGGGTCGCGCCGCTCCACGTCCGCCAATCTCTCGACCCGACGAGGTGCCAGGAGCGCGTTCAACGTCGTGTCGGCGGCGGCCT
>JADCBH010000240.1 GCA_020253595.1 Brevundimonas sp. | reverse complement strand
CGTCGAAGTCCGCAAGCCCGAGACCGACGCCCAGCTGATCGCCGAGAACATCGCCCAGCAGCTGGAACGCCGGATCGCCTTCCGTCGCGCCATGAAGCGCGCGATGCAGTCGGCCATGCGCCTGGGTGCCAAGGGCGTCCGGATCAACGTGTCGGGCCGCCTGGGCGGCGCGGAAATCGCGCGGATGGAGTGGTATCGCGAAGGTCGCGTGCCGCTGCACACCCTGCGCGCGGACATCGACTACGGCTTCATCGAGGCCAAGACGACCTACGGCATCATCGGCGTGAAGGTCTGGGTGTTCAAAGGCGAGGTGCTTGAGCACGACCCGATGGCCCAGGACAAGCGCTGGGCCGCCGAGGCCGCCGGCCCGTCTTCCAACGAAGGTCGCGAACGCGGCCCGCGCCGCGATGACCGCGGCGGCCGTCGTGGCCGTGAGGGCTAAGGACCATGCTGCAGCCTAAGAAAACCAAGTACCGCAAGGCCTTCAAGGGCCGTATCCACGGTGCCGCCAAGGGTGGCTTCTCGCTGAACTTCGGCTCCTACGGGCTGAAGACGCTGGAGCCGGAACGCATCACCGCGCGTCAGATCGAGGCGGCCCGCCGCGCGATCACCCGCCAGATGAAGCGTCAGGGCCGCGTCTGGATCCGCGTGTTCCCCGACCTGCCGGTCACCGGCAAGCCGGCGGAAGTCCGGATGGGCAAGGGCAAGGGGGCCGTGGACCACTGGGCCGCGCGCTGCCACCCGGGCCGTATCCTGTTCGAAATCGACGGCGTGGCCGACGACATCGCCCGTGAGGCGCTGCGTCTCGGTGCCGCCAAGCTGCCCGTGCGTACCAAGGTGGTCACCCGCCTCGACGCCGGCGTGGCTCACTCGGAGGCCGCTGCCTGATGACCAAGATCGCCGATCTTCGCTCCCAGACGACGGACCAGCTGGGCGACCAGCTGCTGTCGCTCAAGAAGGAGCAGTTCAACCTGCGTTTCCAGGCGGCCACCGGCCAGCTGGAAAAGACGCATCGCGTTTCGGAAGTCCGCAAGGACATCGCCCGGATCTCCACGCTGATGCGTGAGAAGAAGGCTTCGTAAGGAACCCCCATGCCCAAACGTATTCTCGAAGGCGTGGTCGTGTCCGACAAGGGCGACAAGACCGTGGTCGTCAAGGTCGAGCGCACCCTGCTGCACCCGGTCCTGAAGAAGACCGTCCGCCTGTCCAAGAAGTATCACGCCCACGACGAGACGAACGCCCTCAAGGAAGGCGACGTCGCCCGCATCGTCGAGTGCGCCCCCAAGTCCAAGCTGAAGCGGTGGGAAGTCCTCACCCCCTCGGCTTCGTAACCGGAAGGATCTGAACAATGATCCAGATGCAAACTAACCTGGACGTGGCCGACAATTCGGGCGCTCGCCGGGTCATGTGCATCAAGGTGCTGGGCGGCGCGAAGCGTCGCTACGCCTCGGTCGGCGACACCATCGTCGCCTCTGTCAAGGAAGCCATCCCGCGCGGCCGCGTGAAGAAGGGCGATGTCGTTCGCGCCATCGTCGTTCGCACCGCCAAGGACATCCAGCGCAAGGACGGCTCGGTGATCCGTTTCGACCGCTCGGCCGCCGTGATCGTCAACAAGCAGAATGAGCCGGTCGGCACCCGCATCTTCGGGCCGGTTCCGCGCGAGCTGCGCGCCAAGAACCACATGAAGATCATCTCGCTCGCTCCGGAGGTCCTGTAACCATGGCCGCCAAGATCAAGAAGGGCGACCGCGTCGTCGTCCTGACCGGCAAGGACAAGGGCCGCACCGGCGAAGTCGCCAAGGTCCTGCCTACCGAGAACCGCGTCGTCGTGACCGGGATCAACATGGTCCAGCGTCACACGCGTCCGTCCCAGGGTGACCCCCAGGGCGGCATCAAGAACAAGGAAGCGTCGATCCACGCCTCGAACGTCGCGATCGCCGACGCCAACGGCAAGGCGACCCGCGTCGGCTTCCGCATGGACGGCGACAAGAAGGTTCGCTTCGCCAAGACCACGGGAGACGTCATCTGATGGCGACCGAGAAGTACATTCCCCGGCTCAAGACCGAGTACAACGACCGCATCAAGGGCGTGATGACCGAGAAGTTCGGTTACACCAACCCGATGCAGACGCCCAAGCTGACCAAGATCGTGCTGAACATGGGCATCGGCGAGGCCGTTGCGGATTCCAAGAAGGCGAACGCCGCCCTCAAGGATCTGACGCAGATCGCCGGCCAGAAGGCCGTTCCGACCAAGGCCCGCAACTCCATCGCCGGCTTCAAGCTGCGCGAAGGCATGGTCGTGGGCGGCAAGGTCACGCTGCGCGGCGACCAGATGTATGAGTTCCTGGACCGTCTGATCACGATCGCCCTGCCGCGCGTGAAGGACTTCCGGGGCCTGAAGCCGACGTCGTTCGACGGTCGCGGCAACTACGCCATGGGTCTGAAGGAGCACATCGTGTTCCCGGAGATCAACTACGACCAGATCGACCAGATGTGGGGCATGGACATCATCGTCTGCACCACGGCCAAGACCGATGACGAGGCGCGCGCGCTTCTCACCGAGTTCAAGTTCCCGTTCGTGAAGAACTGAGCGGGAAGGGAAAAGCACAATGGCTAAGAAAAGCGCCGTAAACCGCAACGAAATGGTTAAGGCCAAGGTTGCGCAGTATGCCGCGAAGCGCGCCGCCCTGAAGGCGACCGCGAACGACGAGAGCCTGCCGCTGGAAGAGCGTTTCGACGCCCGCCTGAAGCTGGCCGAACTGCCGCGCAACTCGGCAGCTGTCCGCATCCGCAACCGCTGCGAGGTGACGGGTCGTCCGCGCGCCTTCTACCGCAAGCTCAAGATGAGCCGTATCGCCCTGCGTGAGCTCGGCAACCTGGGTCAGATCCCGGGCCTGACCAAGTCCAGCTGGTAAGGGGAGCGACAGATATGATGATCAACGATCCCCTGAGCGACATGATCGCCCGCATGAAGAACGCGGCCATGCGCAAGCGTTCCAAGGTCCTGACGCCGGCGTCCCGCCTGCGCCAGCGCGTCCTCGACGTGCTGCAGGACGAGGGCTACATCCGTGGCTACAATCTGGTCCAGAACCCGGGTGAGTTCCCGCAGTTCGAGATCGAGCTCAAGTACTTCGACGGCCAGCCGGTGATCGCCGAGATCGCCCGCGTCTCGAAGCCGGGCCGCCGCGTCTATTCGGCGATCAGCGACCTGAAGCCGGTCAAGAACGGCCTGGGCATCTCGATCCTGTCGACCTCCAAGGGCGTCATGTCCGACGCCGCAGCCCGCGACGCCAACGTCGGCGGCGAAGTCCTCTGCAGGGTCTACTAAGATGTCCCGTATCGGAAAACGTCCTATCATCGTGCCGAAAGGCGTGACCGTCACCATCGACGGCCAGACCGTGACCGTGAAAGGCCCCAAGGCCGAGCGTTCGTGGACCCTGGCTGAAGAGGTCGAGCTGACCCAGGAAAACGGTGAGCTGAACCTCACCATCCGCCAGGACAACCAGCGCTCGCGCGCCATGTGGGGCCTGTCGCGGACCCTGGTCGACAACATGGTCACCGGCGTCACCACCGGTTTCGAGCGTTCGCTTGAACTGGTCGGCGTGGGTTATCGCGCCGCCATGAAGGGCAACGACCTGTCGCTGCAGCTGGGCTTCTCGCACGAAGTCGACATCAAGGCTCCGGCCGGTGTCACCTTCGCCGTGCCGAAGCAGACCGAGATCAAGATCTCGGGTCCGGACAAGCAGGTGGTCGGCGAGCTCGCCGCCAACATCCGCAAGCTGCGTCCGCCGGAGCCCTACAAGGGCAAGGGCGTCCGCTATGCCGGCGAAAAGGTCCGCCGCAAGGAAGGCAAGAAGAAGTAAGCCATGGCCACGACCCTCAAGGAAAACGCCAAGCGTCGCGCCGAGCGCACCCGTCGCCGCCTCAAGTCGGTGGCCAACGGCCGCCTGCGCCTGTCGGTCCATCGGTCCGACAAGAACATCTCGGCCCAGGTCATCGACGACGCCAAGGGCATCACCGTGGCTTCGGCCTCGTCGCTGGAAGGCGACAAGGCGGGCGTCACCAAGGGCTCCAACGTCGAGGCGGCTGCCGCGATCGGCAAGCTGGTCGCCCAGCGCGCCATCGAAAAGGGCGTCAAGGACGTGGTCTTCGACCGCGGCGGCTACATCTATCACGGACGGGTGAAGGCGCTGGCGGATGCCGCGCGTGAAGCCGGCCTGAACTTCTAAGGACCGACAGATGGCCCAAGCTCCTCAGCGCGGCGGCGGACAAGGCGGCGAACGCCGCGACCGTCGCGATAACCGCAACTCCAACGCCCCTGTCGTCGACGGTCCCGATTCGGACATCGTCGAGAAGCTGGTGCACATCAACCGCGTCGCCGCCACCGTGAAGGGCGGCCGCCGGTTCTCGTTCGCGGCCCTGATGGTCGTCGGCGACGGCAAGGGCCGCGTCGGCTTCGGTCATGGCAAGGCGCGCGAAGTGCCCGAGGCCATCCGCAAGGCGACCGAGGAAGCCAAGAAGACCATGATCCGGGTCCCGCTGCGCGAGAACCGCACCCTGCACCACGACGGCTCGGGCCGTTGGGGCGCCGGCAAGATCATGATGCGTGCGGCCCCTCCGGGCACCGGCGTCATCGCCGGCGGTCCGATGCGCGCCGTGCTCGAAACCCTGGGTGTCCAGGACGTGGTCGCCAAGTCGACTGGCTCGTCCAACCCCTACAACATGATCCGCGCGACCTTCGAGGCCCTGAAGGTTCAGTCCTCGCCGCGTCAGGTCGCTTCCAAGCGTGGCAAGAAAGTCGCTGACCTGATGGGCCGCCGCAACGACGGCGCCTCGGCTGTCGAGGCCGCGCCTGAAGCCGTGGAGGCCTGAATCACATGGCGAAGAAAGAAAATGCGACCGTG
>JADCBH010000024.1 GCA_020253595.1 Brevundimonas sp. | reverse complement strand
CAGCTCTGAGGAAGACCTGACCAGCTCGGTCGCCGACAAGTTCGAGGCGGGGGGATACCTGTCCCACTTCCTGCGCGCCGGTCTGGCGGGCGAGGGCGACGTGGACGGCGATGGCGCGGTGACGGCCGGCGAGCTGGCCACCTATCTGCGCCGTCAGTTCGTGGCCGAGGTCTCGGGCGTCGAGGCCGAGACGATCGAGGGACAGCGCAACTACCAGAACCTGGTCATCGACCGGGGTGGGGTGCAGGTCGACGACATCGTCCTGCGGCTGGCGTCGAACGGTTCGGGGCAGGGCGGGCTGTAGGACGCGTCAGCGCTTGATCGTGCTGGCGATCGACCAGGTGTGGCCGAAGGGGTCCATGATCCGGCCATAGCGGTCGCCCCAGAACTGATCCGCCAGCGGCATCACGGGGACGGCCCCGGCGGTGAGGGCCCGGGCCCACCATTCGTCGGCGTCATCGACCTGCAGATGCAGGGCGACGCCGATGGGCTCGACGTCGCTGGGGTTTCCATACTCGGGGAATTCGTCCGAAAGCATGATCATGCCGCCGTTGATGATCAGGCGGCTGTGCATCAGCCGTTCCCCGTCCTCGGCTATGTTGCGGAACAGTTCCCGGGCCCCGAAGGCGCGCTGGTAGAACTCGACGGCGGCCTGTCCGCCCCGTCCGGGAATGGTTAGATAGGGAACGACGCCGGTGGGAATGGGATCAGGTTCGGCCATCGGCAGCGCTTTCTTTCGGCAACGTCAGACCCCACCATAGTCCCATGACTGATCTTTTCGAAGCGTCTGGCGTCCATCCGCCTGATGCGCCGCTCGCCGAACGCCTGAGGCCCGCGTCCCTCGATGAGGTGGTGGGCCAGGATCATCTGCTGGGCGAGGGCGGACCTGTCCGGCGCATGATCGAGGCGGGGCGGCTGGGCTCCATGATCCTGTGGGGGCCGCCAGGCACCGGAAAGACCACGATCGCCCGGCTGCTGGCAAAGGCGGCGGGCTATCAGTACCAGTCGATCAGCGCCGTCTTTTCCGGCGTCGCGGACCTGAAGAAGGCGTTCGAGCAGGCTCGTGTGCGCCGTGCGGCCGGGCAATCCACACTGCTGTTCGTCGACGAGATCCACCGCTTCAACCGCGCCCAGCAGGATGGCTTCCTGCCCTTCGTGGAGGAGGGGGTCGTCACCCTGGTCGGGGCCACGACGGAAAACCCGTCGTTCGAGCTGAACGGGGCGCTGCTGTCGCGCAGTCAGGTCTTTGTGCTGAAGCGGCTGGACGATACAGCGTTGGATCAACTGTTGATTCGTGCTGGGGACAGCGAAGGACGATCGTTACCGCTGACGCCCGAGGCGCGTCAGGCCCTGCTGGCCCTGGCCGATGGCGACGGTCGATATCTGCTGACCATGGCCGAAACCCTGTTCGCCCTGCCCGATGATCCCCTGGACGTGCAGGGATTGGCCGGGACCCTGCAGAAGCGAGCACCCGCTTACGACAAAAGTCGAGAAGAGCACTATAACCTTATATCTGCCCTACATAAATCGGTTCGCGGATCGGACCCGGATGCAGCGCTCTACTGGCTTGCGCGCATGCTGAACGGGGGCGAGGACCCGCTCTATCTCGCCCGCCGGATCGTACGGATGGCGGTGGAGGACATCGGACAGGCCGACCCCCTGTCGCTGCTGGTCGCCAACGCCGCCAAGGACACCTACGACTTCCTCGGATCGCCGGAAGGGGAACTGGCGCTAGCCCAGGCCGTCGTCCATCTGGCGACCGCACCGAAGTCTGTTGCGGTATACGAGGCCTACAAGGCTGCATCGAAGGCGGCGCGGGAGACCGGCTCTCTGATGCCGCCCGCGCACATCCGCAATGCGCCCACCAAGCTGATGAAGTCGCTCGGATACGGCGCGGGCTATCAGTACGACCCGTCGACCGAGGACGGGTTCTCGGGTGCCAACTACTTCCCCGACGGGATGGAGCGCCGCACCTTCTATGCGCCAAAGGGCGAGGGACACGAGGAGAAGGTCAAGGCGCGGCTGGAACGCTGGGCAGCCTTGAGGGCGGCGAAGGTGGAAGGCCGGTCATGAACCTCAACCAGGTTACTCTGGAGGTCACCGACGTGCCGCGCGCCGAGGCGTTCTATCGGCGTCTGGGGCTGGAACTGGTCGTCTCGGCCGATCACTACGCACGGCTGGCCTGTCCCGGCGGGGCCACGCTGTCCGTGCATCGCGTCGAGACCGTCTCTCTGGGTGGTCCGGGCATCTACTTCGAGTGCCCGGACCTCGACGCCAGGGTCTCAGCGCTGAAGGCGGCGGGTGTCGTGTTCGAGCATGATCCCGTCGATCAGACGTGGCTGTGGCGCGAGGCCTGGCTGCGAGACCCGGACGGCAACCGGCTTTGCTTCTACTTCGCGGGCGAGAACCGCCTGAATCCTCCCTGGACGGTCTGGCCGACAGGCTGAACCCTTCCGACTTGCTCCTCGCTGTCGTCGGCGTATCGTCGCCGCCTGAACGATCCTTGGGAGGGGATGATGGTCAGCATCATGAGTGCGTCGTCGGGCGCGAAGACGCCGTGGCACCTGTGGGTGGTGGGCGTGATTGCCGTCTTGTGGAACGGCTATGGTGGCTATGACTACGTCTTGAGCATGACCCAGGGCGCGACCTACATGGCTGCCGTGGGCATGACGCCGGATCAGGTCGCCTACTATGCGGCGATGCCGGTCTGGATGACGGCCGTGTGGGCCACCGGCGTCTGGGGCGGTGTTTTGGGATCGATCCTCCTGCTGCTCCGCAACAAGCTGGCGTTCCCGGTCTTCGCCGTCTCCTTCGCGGCGTTTCTTGTCAGCCTCGTCTACACCTATGGCCTCAGCGGTGGAGGCGAGGTCATGGGCTACATGATGCAGGATGGAGTGAAGGTCGCTTCCTCGATGATCATCATCATGAACGTGGTGATCGCCGCGGGTTGTGCCTTTTTCACCTGGTATGCCTGGATGATGGCGAAGCGCGGTCTGCTCCGCTAAGCGGTCGCGGGTGACGACCCGCGCCCCCGTTTCCCTGACCGATCAAGAGATCGCCGCCGTCTGCTCGTGGGTCATCCACGAGGACGCGGCGGTCATCGCTTTCGCCAAACCGGCGGGCCTGTCCAGTCAGGGCGGCCGCATACAGGCCCATACGCTGGATGACCTGTTGTGGGCGTTCGCCCGGTCGAACGGCAAGCGGCCGGAGCTGGTGCATCGGCTGGACCGCGACACGTCCGGCGTCATCCTCGCGGCAAAGACCAAGCCGGCAGCGGGTTTCCTCGGCAAGGCCATTCAGGCCCGGCGGCTGACCAAGACCTACCTCGCGCTCATCTCGGCCGCGCCCGAGCCGCGCGACGGTGACATCAACGTCCCCCTGATCCGTCAGGAGATCGGGCGCGAGAGCTATATGCGCGTGACCGCCTTCGACACGAAGGGCGCGCAGGGATCACGCAGCCGCTATCGCACAGTGTCCGCAAGCGAGGAGGGGGCCCTGGTCGAGCTGCAACCTTTCACGGGCCGGATGCATCAGCTGCGCGTCCACATGGCTCACATCGGTCGGCCCCTGATCGGCGACGTCCGTTACGGCGGAGCGCTGACGGCGGCGGGGCGGCCAGCGCCGCGACTGATGCTGCACGCGGCGGCGCTGAGGTTCCCTCATCCCGACGGGGGTGAACGCACGGTATCCGCCGAGCCGCCTGAGGATTTCAGGGCCTTGGCCGAAGCCATGCGTCTTCCTTCTCCCCTTGCAGGAGAAGGTGGCCGCGAAGCGGACGGAT
>JADCBH010000239.1 GCA_020253595.1 Brevundimonas sp. | reverse complement strand
TGGTAGTCCTCGACAATGACGATGCCGTTGTCGACGAACAGGCCAAGGGAGCTGATGATGGCACCGATCGAGACCATGTGGAGCTCGATCCCAAGCACCCTCATGATGATCAGGGTGCCGAGCACTGTCAGTGGTACGATGACGCCCGTTACGAGGCCGGCGCGCCAGCCGAGGAACAGCACCACAACCAGCATCACGACGGCGACGGTTTCGAGGAAGGTCTGGCCGACCTTGATGAGGTCCTTTCTGACGACCTCGGACTGGTCCGTCACCGAGGTCAGCGTCATCCCGGCAGGGAGCTCTGCGCGCACCTCGGCGAGGCGCGCGTCAAGCCGCTCGGCGAAGGAAAGGACGTTTAGGCCGTTTCGCATCGAAACGCCGAGCACTACGGCTAGCTGACCGTTGACCACGACAGCGGTTTGGGGCGGGTCCGCAGGCCCCTGGACGATGCTGCCGAGGTCGCTCAAGGGGAGTGTCCCCCCTTCGGGCAAAACAATGGCGACGCTGGCGAGGGTGGAGCTATCTGGGAGGTCGCCGGTCGGTTCGAGCGCCAACACGCGGCGTCCGGTGTCAATCTCGCCGGCGGGGGCCACAATGTTGCGCGCGGCCAGTTGGGTGGCGACGGCGTCAAACGAAAGGCCCGCGTTAGCCATGCGGCGAGGGTCGAGATCGACATAGACCCGTTCTTCCCGAACACCGTGGAGCGAGATCCGCTCCACACCTTCGACGGACTGCAGGCGCTCACGCGCGATGCGCGCCCAGTCCTGCAGCTGGCCTGCAGAATAGCCCTCCCCGGTGAGGGCGAGGCTGCGAACAGCCACCCGCCCGAACTCGTCGTTGATAATGAGGTGACTGGTTCCCTCCGGCAGGATTGCGCGCGCCTCGTCCATCTTGACCCGCAGCCGCTGCCAGATGGCTGGCAGTTGATCCCCCGGGGTCCCGTCGTGGAGCGTGATGACGATGAAAGTAGCGCCGGGCCGGACGACCGTCTCGATTGTCTTGATCTCGGAGACCTCTCTCAGCTTCTCCTCAATCGGCCGGGCCACCAGCTGCTCGGTGCGTTCGCTGGTTGCGCCGGGGAGATAGGCCTCGACGGTCGCCGTCCTGACCTGAATGAAGGGTTCCTCGGTCGCGGGGAAGTCGAGGAGCGATGCGATGCCCGCGAGGACGAGCACGATGGCGGCGACAAGCGTGAAGCGGCTGCGTCGCAGCGCGGCGGCAGTGAGAGACATGGGCTTTCCTGCTGTCAGCGCTGGGTGACGCGCGGCCGGACGGTCGTGCCGGCCTGGAGAAACTCAGCGCCGGCGACGACGACGAGCTGACCCGGAGCAAGCCGCCCCGTCACTTCGGCCATGTCGCCGCGGGTCGCGAGGAGTCTGACCGGGACATCGCGAAGCTTGTTCTCCGGACCAACCATCCGAACGGCCTGTCGGCCTGCACGATCGGTCAGGACAGCTGCGAGCGGGACGACATGTACGCCGCCCGAGGGGTCCCGGGAGAGGCGTAGCTCCACACTGCCGCCCGCGGGCGGCGAGCCGCTCGTCACCACAAAGACGGCTTCCCGGCCTCCGGCACCGTTGTCGCGGGCGCTGACGCCGGTCAGTCGGGCGGCCCCTACATCCGGCCCATAGGTGAAGGTCACGCGGGTACCTGGCTGCAGCGAGTCGGCGAGCGCCGCAGGGAGAACCGCGTGGATCCGGCGTCCGTCCTCGCCATCAATCTCGAAGGCCGGGGCTCCCGGAGCGAGTATCGACAGGTCGACCGGTCGCGCTGCGATGACACCGGCGATCGAGGACCTCAGCACGGATTCCCGAGCATCGCGTTCAGCGAGCGCCAAGCCAGACGCCGCCGCTTCACGCGCCGCCCTTGCAGAGCGAGCTTCCGTCTCGGCGGCTTCAAGGTCGGCGTCGGTCGCGACCCCATCGGCATGCATGGCAGCAACGCGGGCCGCGTTTCGCTGCCGTTCGCTGGCGACCGATTCCGCGCGCTCGAGTTCGGCCGCGGCCTGTTGCTCCCGGAGTCGCGTGGGGGCGGGATCCAGCCGCGCCAGCGGTTGGCCCGCGGAGACCCTGTCGCCGACGTCGGCGAGCAGTTCAATCACACGACCGCCCTGTTCGGAGCTGACGACCGCGAGACGGGATGCCCTGACCTGTCCGAGGGCTATGGCGCTTGCTTCAGCGCTGTCTCGTACCTGGCCGACCAGTGCCGTTCTGGCGACGTCGTCGTCGACCGGAACGGACGGGCCGCTCCCGCAGGCTTGCAGAAGCGCCGCGGCACACAGAACAGAAATAAGGGAGGACTTGCTCATATAAAGCTCGTGCAGAGAGGTCTGGTGGGGAGGTCAGTCGGCGGGGGTGGGGACAACACCAAGGCTGGCGAGGATCATCTGGTCGGCGGCCCGGGCCAGGACGGCGGGGTCACCGCCTCCAAAGGCAAGGCGGCCCGCCAGGCCGTCGTACATGGACAGGATCAGTTCGGCCGCGGTTTCCGGCGAGATGTCCTTCCGCACCTCACCCGCCCGTTGCCGGCGGAGGAACAGTTGCACGATGGCCTCAACCATCTGCGCATCGGCGCGGCGCACCTCTTCCGCGATGATGGAGTTCCGGGCCGCCTCCGCCACGATCTCGAGACGCAGGCGGACGCCGGACAGCAGATCCGGGTCGGCGACGAGCAGGCGGGTCGTCTGCTCTAGGCCCTCGGCCAGGGTATCCGCAGCATCGACCATCCGGATCAACTCGAGGTCCGTAGCCAGGTCGGCCTGGACGAGCGCCTTGATCAGATCATCCTTGGCGGGGAAGTACTGGTACAGGTTCGCCACGCTAACACCGGCCTCGGCGCTGATCTCGGCGGTTGTCGCGGCGTGGAATCCCTTGCGCACGAAACACCTGAAGGCGCCTGCCAGAATCTGTTCGCGACGCTGGGCGCGCGCCTGGGGATTGGCGGGCCGGCCTGAAGCCGGAGGTCTGGATGCCGTGGATGCCATCTGGATAAAATAAGCGAACGCTCACTAATGTCAAGGAGCGAGTCTCCGCACGGATCTCGACTATGCCGAGTTGCGCACTTCCCCGGCCGCCCGCAGGCCCGAGAGGATCGCGCCCTCCATGAACGCTCTCCAGCTGCCCGCCGTCTCGGTCCCGGCGAAATGAAGCCGGCCTTGGGGGCTGAAGAGATCCGGTGCCTTGTCCCAGCCGCCCGGCCCGCGCCGGCTGGCGTAGCCGCCGAGACTGTGAGGGTCGGAGGACCAGTCGATCGATCGGGCCGGTGCTGTCAGTCCAACGCGAACTTGTCTCCACTGAGCGCAGCCAGGGCAGGGGCGGCGAGACCTATGCGGCGAGCGTCTGCCACTCAGCCAGGGCGGCTGAGCGTTGGGCCTTGTATGTCTCGCGGCTGATGAGGTGACGATCCTGATTGAAGTGGTTGTGGAAGGCGGCGTGGACGGAGCTGAACTTCTGCAGGGTCTTCATCTGCCGGAATCTCAGCATGGCCCGTTCTCGTCGTCGGAAGGGCAGGTGGGAGTTCTCGACCCTGTTGTTGGCCCAGCGGCCGACCTCCTGCTTGGCGGTGTTGCCGAGGTCCTTCATGGCGGCCTTGTAGGACCGCAGACCGTCCGTCGTTATGGCTTTTACCCGGCCGTGCCGCTTCATCAGCTTCTTCATGAAGGTGAGAGCGGCGGCCTTATCCCTGGTCTTGCTGGCAAAGGATTCCAGCACCTCGCCCTCCTGGTCCACGGCTCTCCAGAGGTAGTGCATCTCCCCATTGATCTTCACGTAGACCTCGTCGAGATGCCATCGCCAGTGGGTGAAGGCGCGCATGTTCTGGACCTGCTTGCGACGGAGCTCGGCGGCGAACATCGGACCGAAGCGGTTCCACCAGAGCCGCACCGTCTCGTAGCAGATGTCGATGCCGCGCTCGGCCAGCAGGTCTTCCACATTCCGGAGCGATAGCGGGTATTTCACGTACATCATCACCACCGTTCGGATCACCTCCGGCGAGCTGTCGAAGTAACGGAACGGATTGGTGGATTTGGCCATGGCGGCGACGCTAGGGACCCTAGCGCGTGCCAGCAATTAGTTTGGGCTGACAGAGCCACGAAAACTTATCCATTGAGCAGACCTGCAACCAAGGCGCCTTGACCCACGATAATGCAACGGCGATGTATTGACATGTATTTGGCGCTGAAATCGACGACTGAAAACTCATGAGCCCATTGAGCTTGCTTGAATAACATTTGCCGGCGAAGCACCAATTCAAACCGGCGTGACTTTGATAAACCATCTACGCACAGAGCTATTTGAATAAACTTATCACTTCCGTGACCGCAAGCACGCCTCAGGTGATTGAAGGAATAAGATTCTCGACTGTCCCGTTGTCGCTTTGTTTGGGGTGCCAGTTCGAGTCGGGCATCCACTCGCGGTAGAGCGTTTTGAGCGACTGCCGCGCCCACCGAAAAAACTCGTCATCTCTATTATTCTCACCATTTTCTATCCACCAAAGAATAGCATCGATCATAAATCCTGTAACAGCGTGGGCACAAAGTTGCCGAATCACTTTATCATTGGCCATTGACGGGCTGGAAATCTCGAGTAGATTGTCAGTGCGATCTACAATACTTGAGTGCAGACATTCGAAAAATGGCCGTAGCTCAGGGTCAGCCGCGCTGTGACGGGCGAGTAAGAGGAATTCGCTCTGATTGGCGCGCGCCAAGTCAATGACCTCGTGCAGATTGTGACTAAGTCCGCGCCAGCGCTTAGATTGCAGATCAGACCATAAGTTTAGAAAGCGCTGGAGAATGACCCTCACAATCTCATCCTTGGAACCGAAGTACCGATAAAGTACGGTCTTGGGGATGCCGAGCTGCTCGGCGAGTGCATCCATCGACGTGCGCCGCACGCCATTTCGCGCGAGAACCAGCGCACAGGCGCGCAGCAGTTCGTCGGAGCGTTCCTGGCGTCGCGCATTCGCCTCCTCGAGCGGCGGGCGGCCCTTCCGGAGATGCGTGACCTTTGTCGTCTGTCGGGATGTCGATCGTGCCATCTGGCCCCTCATTAAACGCTTGATCGCACGAGGCGCTTGACTCGGCAAATTAAATGGTACTCCATCGAACCATATAAATCGCGTCAAGGCCGCATCGGCGACCGGCGTGCAGGGACGGGGAGGAAGAAATGTCGGCAACGCGTATTGGGCTCCTGATGTCGGCTGGCCTAGCGTCGGTCGGGGCATTTTCGGGTTCGGCCTGGGCCCAGTCGGTCTCTCCAGGCCAGACTGGAGGCAACGAGAGACCCGCTCCAACTGACGCTGCTTCGGATCCGGTCGTGGTGTTGGATACGGTCGTCGTCACCGCGCGCAGGCGTGAAGAACGACTTGAAGATGTGCCCGCATCGCTCAGTTATTTCGATTCACAGTACATCGAAGACCTGAGCGTCGATTCGGGCAAGGACCTAACGCGTATTACCCCGGGTCTCTACGTCATTGACAATGGTTCGGGTTTCAACGATGAATTTCTTATCCGAGGGGAAGGGGCGGCGCGGCAGAATAACGCTGAAACAGGATCGGGCCTGTATCGCAACGGTGTCTTTGTGCCTGGAGGCAATGCCGGCGGCCGCAACTTCGTACCAGTAGACTTTTTTGACGTGGGCTCGGTTACAGTGCTTCGCGGTCCTCAGGGATCATTCTTCGGTCGAAATGCCCTCGGCGGAGCTGTAAATATTGTTTCTCAGAGACCAAAAGATCAATTCGAGGGATCGATTGATGTAGAATACGGCACGAATGAGAATCTCAGTGGGGAAGCAATTCTCAACGTGCCCGTATCAGATCGTCTCCAATTCAGAATCGGTGGATTGGCGGTTGATCAGTCGGGGGGTTTCTACACGAGTTCCATTACGGGCGAAGTGCTTGATCAAGAGCAGAGCTCAGCCTTTCGTGCGCAGATGGCGTGGCAACCGAGTCCTGACGTCAGCGTTAACTTGATGCTTGAGCGTGCTGATGAGTTCGGCCCGAATGTCATCGCCTTCAGTCAAATCCTCCCCGAAAATGACCCGCCAGTGAACCCACCGGGGTCGCCGTCGGGCTATTCGGTGGGGCGTTTCGAGAAGCCCATCGATACGGCCAGTTTCTTTGATCGGTCCACGGAGACCAACATCCTGGAGATGTCCTGGGACCTGGGAGGCATAACGCTC
>JADCBH010000238.1 GCA_020253595.1 Brevundimonas sp. | reverse complement strand
GTGGTGCTGACGACATCGACGCTGAACCGCGTCATGGCCGTGGAGTTGGCACTGCCGGTGGCCCTGCCGGCCGCCCTGGTCGCCTGGCATTACGTCGTGCAGCTGTCGCGGCCGCGCTGGGGCCATGGCTCGGACGAGGGGCGCATGCGTACGCCCTGGATCATCGGCGGCATGGCGACCCTGGCACTCGGTGCGCTGATGGCCACAAACGCCACCGCCTTGATGGCGGTATCGACGATCGGCGGGATCGCCCTGGCCATCCTGGCCTTCACCATGATCGGCGCGGGGGTCGGGGCGGCCGGGACGTCGCTCCTGGCGCTTCTGGCCACCCGGGTCGCGCCGCAGAGACGGCCGGCGGCCGCGGCCATCACCTGGATCATGATGATTGTGGGCATCGTCCTGACCGCCGGGATCGGCGGCGGCCTGCTCGATCCATTCTCGATGGCAAGGCTGTCCCTGGTGGCCTCGGGCGTGGCCTTCATCGCCTTCGTCGTGACACTCCTGGCCGTGTGGCGCATGGAGCCTTCGGCCCCCGCACAGGTCATGGTGTCAGCGCCCAACACACCATTCCGTGAGGCCCTGAAGGAGACGCTGGCCGATCCCAAGGCCCGTCTGTTCGCGGTTTTCGTGCTGGTCTCCATGGTGGCCTACAGCACCCAGGAGCTCATCCTTGAGCCCTTCGCCGGTCTGGTGTTCGCCATGACGCCCGGCCAGTCGACCCAGATGTCGGGCATCCAGAACGGGGGCGTGCTTCTGGGCATGGTGCTGGTCGGGGCGCTTGGCGGCTTCATCGGTGGCAGGGGCAGGGGCTGGATGCGCGGCTGGACCATCGCGGGCTGCGTCGGTTCGGCCGGGATGCTTGGCCTTCTGGCCGCTGCGGCCGCGATCGGACCCAGCTGGCCCATCCTGCCGACCGTGTTCGGCCTGGGCTTTTTCAACGGCATGTTCGCCGTCGCGGCCATCGGCTCGATGATGGGTCTGGCCGGTGAAGGCGAGGGACCCCGCGAGGGGATCCGCATGGGCGTCTGGGGCGCGGCCCAGGCCCTGGGCTTCGCCGCCGGAGGCTTCTTCGGTGCTATCGGGGTCGATCTCGGTCGGGGGCTGATGGGCGCAGATGCCCCGGCCTTCGGTCTCGTCTTTACGCTGGAGGCGGGACTGTTCCTGGCCTCGGCCATCATCGCGTCCCGGATCGGAGCGCCTGCCGCTCGTCCGGCCCTTTCGGGAGCCCGTCATGTCCAGGCCTGAACTCGGCGTCGTTGCCGAAACCTTTGACTGCGTCGTTGTGGGCGGCGGACCGTCCGGGGCCACGGCGGCGCGCCATCTCGCCGAGCAGGGCCGCACTGTGCTGCTGCTGGATCGCCAGGGCCGCATCAAGCCCTGCGGCGGGGCCATTCCGCCCCGGCTGATCCGGGACTTCGACATCCCCGACAGCCTGATCTGTGCCCGCGCCCAGGAAGCCCGGATGATCGCGCCGTCGGACAGGAAAGTCCGCATGCCCATCGAGGGGGGCTATGTCGGCATGGTCAATCGCGAGGCCTTCGACGAGTGGCTGCGGGTCCGCGCCGAACGGGCCGGGGCTCAGCGCCGCACGGGAATCTTTACGACGCTGGAGCGCGACGCTGACGGATCGGCCCTGGTGCTTTATCGCGCGCCGGGTGCCGACAAGGATGCCCCGCCCATGGCTGTCCGGGCGCGCATGGTCATCGGCGCAGACGGCGCCAAGTCGGGCGTCGCGGCCCAGGCCATCAAGGGGGCCGATCGCCAGCGCTATGTCTTTGCCTATCATGAGATCATCAAGGCCCCCAGCCGGGGGGTGGCGGACTTCGAGCCCCAGCGGTGCGATGTCTGGTACCAGGGTCAACTGTCGCCCGACTTCTACGCCTGGATCTTCCCCCACGGAGACACCGCCTCGATCGGGGTCGGATCGATGCAGAAGGGCTTCTCGCTCCGGACCGCCACTTCGGCGCTGAGGAAGAAGACGGGTCTGGATGCCTGCGAGACCGTGCGAACCGAGGGTGCGCCCATTCCGCTCAAACCCCTGAAGCGCTGGGACAACGGCCGCGATGTGATCGTCGCCGGCGACGCCGCCGGTGTGGTCGCTCCGGCGTCGGGCGAAGGCATCTACTATGCCATGGAGTGCGGCCGTCTGGCGGCCGAGGCGGTGGAAGGTGCGCTGCTTCACCGCGACCCGCGACTGCTGAAGAGCGCGCGGTCGAACTTCATGAAGGCCCACGGCAAGGTCTTCATGGTGCTCGGGATCATGCAGCACTTCTGGTACCGCTCCGACAAGCGGCGCGAGCGGTTCGTCAGTCTGTGCGACGACCCCGACATCCAGGAGCTGACCTGGCAAGCCTATATGAACAAGGAGCTGGTGAAGGCGAAGCCGGCTGCCCACGCCCGCATCTTCTTGAAGGACATGGGGCACCTGCTGGGCCTGCGTCCGGCCTGATCCCATGCAGGCCTTCTTTGCCAGCGGTCACGCCGTTGACGTGGTGCTGGTCGTCATTGCCCTGGAAGCCGCCTGGCTGATCGGCACGCGGCGCATGCGCCCCTGGCCGGCTCTGCTGGTCCTCGGGCCCGGCGTCTTCATCCTGCTGGGTGTCCGGGCGGCTTTGGTCGGGGCCGACTGGTGGTGGATCAGCCTGGCGCTGCTCGCCTCGTTTCCGCTGCACCTGCTGGACCTGAAGCGGCGGCTTTCCACGAGCGCCTAGACCCGACCGGCCATAGAAAAAGGCCCCGGTGTTTCCACCGGGGCCTTCATGTCTTCAGGTGATCTGAACGATCAGGCCTGGGTCTTCAGATAGGCGATGACGTCGGCACGCTGCTGCGGATCGCGCAGGCCGACGAAGGCCATCTTGGTGCCCGGCATGAAGCCGCGCGGGTTTTCGAGGTAGGTGAACAGGGTCTGCTCGTCCCAGGTCACGCCGCTGTTGGCGTTAGCGGTCGAGTAGCTGTAGCCCGCAACCTGGCCGGCGGTGCGGCCAACGACACCGTGCAGCGACGGGCCGACGCGGTTCACGCCCGGCTCGACCACGTGGCAGGTGCGGCACTGGCCGAAGATGCGCTGGCCCGCAGCGGCGTCGCCGGTCAGACCCGCGAGCGTGACGGTGGCACCGGCGGCAGCGGCCGGAGCAACGGCGGGTTCAGCGGCAGGAGCCTCAGCAGCCGGAGCTTCGGCGGCAGGCGCTTCCGCGGCGGGGGCCTCAGCGGCCGGGGCCTCAGCCTTGTCTTCACCACCGCCCGAGCAGGCGGCCAGACCGAGAAGGGCGCTCGCCGCAACGACACCCGCGATACCAAACTTACGCATACCCGCAGCCTCCCTAGGAATACACTTTCGAGCGGACCATAGACCCGGCGGTTGGCCTGTCAACTGCGCCGCCGGCGTCAAGTTCCTGCCACGGCGCGACAAAATGGATCAGCCGTGATCACCGGTCAGCGTCTTGCGGAACGACCGCAGCCAGTACCAGACACCGGCGACCACCACCGGTGCCGCCAGGCCCGTGGCGAGGGTCGCGTTGAAGCCGTCGATGGAGGCTTCCATGGCCTTGAGGGGAAAGCCCAGGAGGGCCACGGCGTAGTAGGAGATGGCGACGGTCGACAGGCCCTCGACCGTCTGCTGCAGCTTCAGCGCTGCCCCGGCCCGGCGGTCCATGGAGGCCAGCAGGGCCGCGCTGGTGGCCTCGGCGGCGACCTCGACGCGGGTGTTCAGCATCTGGGCCATGCGGGCGATTCGGCCGATGGCGGCGCGCTGGCGCTCGGCGACGGCGTCGCAGGTGCGCATAGCGGGATCCAGTCGCCGCTGCATGAACTCGCCCAGAGTCAGAAGGCCGTTGATGTGGGTCTCGCGCAGCATGTCGATCCGCTCGCGCACGATGCGGTGGTAGGCGGCGGCGGCGTCGAAGCGAAAGCCGGTGCGGCCGATCAGGGCTTCCGTCTCGCCGGCCAGGACGGACAGCTGGTCCAGCAGAAGGCGGTCGGCCTCCGGGTCGCCGTCCTCCGTCAGCCGTTCGGCAAGCTCGCCGGCCCGCGCCTCGATGGCCGAAAGCTCGTGGCCGGTCTGCCCGGCGACCGGAAAGGCGAGCAGGGCCATCAGCCGATAGGTCTCGATCTCGATCAGGCTCTGCACCAACCGCCCGGTCTGGGAGGCATCGCCGGCGTGCGCCAGCATCAACAGCCGTGTCATCCCGCGCCCGTCGGGGCGAAAATCCGTGAAGGCGATGGCGGCGTCATCGGCCATCCGCGAGCCGACGACCTCGACACCGAACATGGCGGCCGCTGCGGCCGGATCGACGGCGGGCCACACCTCCAGCCGGGTGGCGACAAGAACGTCTCCGGGAAAGTCGGCCAGCCAGTCCTGGGGCACCAGGTCGAAGGCGGTCTCCTCAAACGCGATCGTTCCCGTCGGCGTCCGAAAGCCTGTCCAGGTGGACAGTTCGGTGTGGCGCTCCCAGCGCAGCCGCCACGAGCCGCCGTCCACCACAGCCCAGCGCGCGGTTGGTCCGGGCTCGGGCTGCCCCAGTCTTCGGCAGAGAGCGGCCATGTGGTCGCGGTCTCTGGCCTCACCATCCTGACCCGACAGGGTGGCAATGCGGGTCACCAGCGCCGGACCGGTCAGGGGCGTGAACGGCCTCGCGTGGGCCTCGGCCAGCAGGGAATCCCTTTGAGGGTGATAGCGCCACCCCGTTGCGGTCGATCCGGCCATGGGGCCCTCCGCCGGGCCATGCGCCCACACGGCACGATAGTCAGAATCCAGCCCCGAACTCAAATGACGCTGCTCTATGGCGGGCGCGACGCGTTGACCCGGACGCGCAATGGTGTGACCGTAAGTGTCAAACTGAATGGACACTCATGCGCCTCGTCTTTCCCTTCTCGGCCATCGTCGGCCAGGCGGACATGAAGCTGGCGCTCCTGCTCGCCGCAGTGGACCGGACGCTCGGCGGCGTCATGGTCTTCGGTGACCGGGGCTCGGGCAAGACCACTGCTGTGCGCGGTCTCGCGGCCCTGCTGCCGGCGCTGCCGGTAATTCAGGGGTGCCGCTTCAACTGCGAACCCGATGCGCCGTCCTCGGCCTGCGTCGGCGTCTGCCGCCATGAGGGACCGGGACAGATGCCCGCCCCTGTCGTCGACCTGCCTCTGGGAGCCACCGAGGACCGCGTGGTCGGCTCACTGGATCTGGAGAAGGCTCTGACGCTCGGCGAGAAGGCCTTCGAGCCCGGTCTGCTGGCGCGCGCGAACCGGGGCTTCCTCTACATCGACGAAGTGAACCTTCTGGAGGATCACCTGGTCGACCTGCTGCTTGATGTCGCCCAGTCGGGCGAGAACGTTGTCGAGCGCGAAGGGCTGTCGGTCCGCCATCCCGCCCGGTTCGTCCTGGTCGGGTCGGGCAACCCGGAGGAGGGAGAGCTGCGACCCCAGTTGCTGGACCGCTTCGGCCTGTCGGTCGAGGTCCGCACGCCCGAGACCCTGGCCGAACGTATCGAGGTGGTGAAACGGCGAGACGCCTTCGACCGCGATCCCGCCGGCTTCGCCAAGGCCTGGAAGGCCAAGGACGCCACCATTCGAAAGAAGGTCGCGGCGGCTCAGGCCATGCTGGATGCGGTGGTCGTGCCCGACGCGGTGCTGGAGGCCGGATCGCGGCTCTGCATGGCGGTCGGCGCCGATGGTCTGCGGGGCGAGTTGACGCTGTTGCGGGCCTCGCGGGCGCTCGCGGCCTTCGAGGGTCGGGATACCGTCACAGAGGCAGACCTGAAACGGATCGCGCCGATGGCCCTGCGACATCGGCTGAGGCGTGGACCTCTGGACGAGCAGGCGGGGACCAGCCGGATCGAACGGGCGATCGACGAGCTGCTGGCCGCATGACGCAGGCGCTTCCTTTTGGGGGCGCGAACCGGACGGAAAGCCGGTGACCAATTCTCCTGAGCACACCCGCGATCGCTGGGCCGACGCCATGCTGGCGGCGGCGCTACTGGCGGTCGATCCGGGGCTGGGTGGGGCGGCGATAAGGGCCGCGCCGGGACCGGTGCGGGACGCCTGGATGGCTGGGTTACGGGGCCTTCTGACGTCGGACAGGCCGTGGAAGCGTCTGCCTCCGGGGATCGGTGACGATCGGCTGCTCGGCGGGCTGGATCTGGCGGCGGCGCTGGGGTCCGGAGCGCGGGTTCTGCAGAAGGGGGTTCTGGTCGAGGCCGACGGCGGGGTGCTGGTCGCGCCGATGGCCGAGCGTCTGGAAGGCGGGGTCGCCGCGCGACTGGCCGGAGCCATCGACGAAGGCGCCGTGCGGATCGAACGGGACGGTGCGTCCGAACGCACATCGACGCGGTTCGTGCTGGTGGCCCTGGACGAGGGGCTGGACGACGAGCGGCCGCCCGAGGCCCTGCTGGAGCGGCTGGCATTCCGTATCGATCTCGACGGTGTCGGCTGGCGTGAAGCGGAGCCGATCAGCGCAACGCCGGACGACATCGCAGAGGCCCAGGTGGCGCTCGCTGGGGTCGCCGCGCCGGATGAGGCCGCCATCCACGCGGTTTGCGCGGCGGCTGAGGCGTTGGGCGTACACTCGCTGCGGGCCCCCCGGCTTACCCTTCGGACGGCGGCGGCGTTGGCGGCACTGGAAGGCCGCGACGCCATCGAGTCCGACGATCTGACAACCGCTGCGCGGCTGGTCTTGAGCCCTAGAGCGACGCGTCTTCCGCCTGAGCCCGTGCCGGACGATGCGCAAGAGCAGCCCGAGCGCGATCCTGCCGAGGCTGAAGGCGCGGATGAGACGGAGAGTTCGGACCGGATGCCGGAGGTTCTGGACGATCTTGTGCTGGAGGCCGCGCGCTCGGCCCTGCCAGAAGGGCTGGAGGCTTTCTGGTCTGCGTCTGGCCAGACGGTGCGAGGCGCGCCCGCGCGTTCCGGGCCCGCAGGAGCCAAGCTGCCTGCGGCCAAGCGCGGCCGGCGGATTGGATCCAGGCCGGGCCGGCCGGACGGGGCGTCGGCCCTGGATCTGGTGGAGACGTTGAAGGCTGCCGCGCCCTGGCAAAGGCTTCGCGGGGCTCGCCCTGGTGAGGCGCGCGGTGCCATGCGGGTCCGACGCGACGATTTCCGCGTCCGGCGCTTCGAGCAAAGGGCCGAGGCCACCGTGATCTTCGTCGTGGACGCCTCGGGATCGGCGGCGCTGCAGCGTCTGGCTGAGACCAAGGGTGCCGTCGAGCTGTTGCTGGCCGAGGCCTATGTGCGGCGCACCCAGGTTGCCTTGGTCGCCTTCCGCAAGGAGGCGGCGGAGGTGTTGCTGCCTCCGACACGGTCGTTGGCGCGGGCCAGGCGAGAGTTGGCGGCACTGGCGGGCGGCGGGACGACGCCCCTGGCTTCCGGGCTGGAGACAGCGGCGGCGCTGGCGCTGGGCGAGCGGGCGAAGGGACGCACGCCCCTGCTGGTGGTCATGACCGATGGGCGCGGGAACATCGCGCTCGATGGCGGCGCCTTCCGTACGCGTGCCGAGCAAGACGCCCTGACAGCTTGCCGCCGGATCCGGGCAGCGGGCGTGTCAGCCGCCCTGATCGACGTCTCGCCCCGGCCGCGCGGCGACGGTGCGAAGCTGGCCGAGGCGCTGGGGGCGACCTTCGCCGCTCTGCCCTATGTCGAGGCCGAGCGGGTGCGAGACCTCGTCCGGTCGCTGGACACCTGAGCATGAGCGACCGTCCGGACTGGGCCGTCGAGGGCCGGGACTGGCCGAACCGTGAGGCCAGCCGGTTCGTCACGGCGGGCGATCTGACCTGGCATGTGCAGACGATGGGGCAGGGGCCCGTGGTGCTGCTGCTGCACGGGGCAGGGGCGGCGACGCACAGCTGGCGCGACCTCATGCCCATGCTGGCCGAGCGGTTTACCGTGGTGGCCCCCGACCTGCCGGGCCATGGCTTCACCGCCATGCCGGGCGACAATCGACAGTCGCTGTGGGACATGGCGCGACGAACCACGGTCCTGATGGAGACGCTGCAGATCCGTCCCAGCCTGGTTGTCGCCCATTCGGCCGGGGCGGCGATCGCCCTTCGCATGTCGCTGGACGGACGCTTTGGCGAGGCGCCGATCGTGGCGATCAACGGCGCGCTCCAGCCCTTCGCCGGGCCTGTCGCGCCGCTGTTCCGGGGGCTGGCGATGGGGCTGTTCGTCAATCCGTTCGCGGTCCACCTGTTCGCCCAGGCTGCGCGCGATCCCGCCCGTGTGGCGCGACTGATCCGGGGAACGGGGTCCATCATCGACGATCGCGGGGTAGAGCTCTACGGCCGCCTGCTGAGAAAGCCCGGCCATGTGGCGGGGACGCTCGGCATGATGGGCAGCTGGGACATCTCTGACGTGCTGCGCAGCCTGCCTCAGCTGATCGCGGAGCTGACGCTCGTGGTCGGCACGCGGGACCAGGCGGTGCCGCCCTCGGTCGCGCAGGAGGTGCTTGCATCCTTACCTGAGGCGCGGATCGTAACTCTGCCCGGGTTGGGTCACCTCGCGCACGAGGAACGACCGGACCTGATCGTGGCCATCGTCGAGGACGTGGCGCGACGACATGGGCTGATCGAGGAGACCCAGGGGTGAGTGGACAACAGTTCTTCATCATAGAGATTGTGGCGTTCTTTGGCCTGTTCCTGGGCTGGGCCGTCTGGGACCTGTACTCGACCCGGCGCTCGCTGAAGCGCGATCGCGAGGCCGCAGCGCAGCCAGCGCGGCATGGGGAAGGGCAGCAAGACAAGGATGATGGGCGATCTGAGCCGCTGCGCTGAAAGGCATTGGTGCAAGGCCAGTATGGGCCTTGGGCATCCAGCACATGGTTAGGGCAGGCCGACCCAACACGATGCGGCACACTCGGTTGCCGACCCGTTCGCGTAAGCTTGCCCGCCCTTCGCGTCTTGCGAGAGGGGCGCTAAAGGTGTCCAGTTAGATTGACACCAAGGGACGTCGGCAGGCCAGCCATGACACTTAACGACCGATGGCGCGCGTGGCGAAACGGCCTGGTCGGTTCGCCCGCGTTCCAGAGGTGGGCGGCGAGGTTTCCGCTGACCCGGCCCATCGCCCGGCAGAAGGCGGGAGCGCTGTTCGATCTGACGGTCGGGTTCGTCTACTCGCAGATTGCGCATGCATGCGTGACCTCGGGCCTGCTCGAGCGGCTGGCCAAGGGGCCGATGACAGTCGCGCTTGTCGAGACGATGCTGGAGCTGGATCGCGAAGGCGCGCTGCGGTTGCTG
>JADCBH010000237.1 GCA_020253595.1 Brevundimonas sp. | reverse complement strand
TGGCAGCGGCATGCCGCTTTTCGCTCCCATCAGGATTAAACGTTCTCGGTTTTGTGGCACTCCGTAACTCGAGGCATTGAGAACCTTCCAACGCGTTTCGACGGCATAGCCTGCTGTCTGGAACTCGGCGATGATCTCCTGAAGGAAGGACTTGTGCCGCCCGATGGTGATGCCCTTCACGTTCTCAAACACGAAGAAAGTGGCATCGAGCTCGCGAACGATGCGCACGAAGTCGCGCACGAGGCCATTTCGAGGATCGTCCAGCGCCCTTTTCCCGATCATGGAAAAGCCTTGGCAAGGCGCGCCGCCGAAGACGACATCGACCCGTCGATCACCGATCCCGGCCAGACGCCGGATGTCTTCCCCGCTCAAGTCTTCGACCGACTGGGCCAATACGGTCGTTTCGGGGAAGTTGAAGGCATGAGCGGCAGCGTGAATCGGATCGATCTCGACAGCCGCGACGATATCGAACCCGGCTTGTTCGAAGCCGAGGCTCATGCCTCCGACACCCGCGAAGAGATCCACGCCAATGGGGCGCTGCATGCCCTTGCCTCCTTGTTCGAGTCGCAAACATAGCGGCTGATCGCGCTCTTGTAGATCGCCTTTTGTTCACCTTTTGGGTGAGGCTGGAGCATCGCTTGGAGCGCGAGACGTGCATGCCCACTTGAAAGCAGAGGGCTGCCCTACGGGTGTCACCACGAGCTTCAGGCGTTTCGTCTACGCGTCTTGAACGGTATCGACGCAATCGTGTCAGGCGTAGTTGAAGCTGACCGAGATCCGCTCCGCCTTGGCCGCATTCGCCGGCACCTCGTGGCGCAGCCAGCTCTCCCACATCAGGACGGTCCCGGCGTGAGGGGTCAGATAGACAAAGGGCTGCTCGGTCTCGGGGGCATCCGGTCGCACACTCGGTCGCGCCATCATCATGGCCAACCGGGGATCTTCCAGCTTCAGCGCCGAAGCCCCGTCCGGAACCTCGACATAGACCGTGCCCGACAGGAAGGCGTGGGGGTGGATGTGGCCGGAATGCGATCCGCCCGGCTTGAGGATGTTGACCCACATCGTGTCCAGACGCGGCTTTCGGCCGAGGTCAAAGTTCAGCGCCCTGGCATAGGCGACCGCATGCCGGTCCAGATGCCGCTTCAGCTCCGCAAACTCGGGCAGGCGCTGCGGCAGATCGTTCAACGAGCCATAGGAAGTATAGCCGCGATAGCCATGCGCCCGGCACCAGGCGCGACCCGCCCCGTCCTCGACCGCCAGCATCCGGCAGGCGTCGGCCAGACCGGCGTTGAAGGCGTCAAACCCCGGCGTCGCGGTCAGGCTGGCCTCATAGACCTGGGTGACGAAGAGGGGGCGAAGGGACATGGCCCGGGCATAGCGCCGGTCGGGCACCGGGGTCCACTGCGCTCATTTTTCACGATGATGATCCGTCCAGGTCTGAACATGTCATCACGGCTCTCCTCTGCGCTCCTGCCGGTGACAATCGTGCCAGGGGACTCGCCATCGCGTCTGTTGCCCAAGCTCGCGCGCCGAAACCGACGGTCATGCTCGGAACGACGGATCAAGGCTCGACGCTGGTTCCGAGTGCACGCTGGCAATCATGGGGAGGTTTATAACTAGTGATTTACAATCAAATAATTAGGGCGAGTTAAACAACTTACATCTGAGCAATTGCACTCTTTGGACTCGGTGTCTCAAGAGTCCAATCCGGCCGCTCCGGTCAGGATCGTCTCGGCCTCTGGCGTGTGCTTGGCCCCGGACCGGTCGTGCAGCACCAGCGCGGGCAGAAGACGGAGCGGTGCGCGCCCCCCGCGGACGGCATGGACCAGCACCCGTTTGGCCGGCGCTTCAGCAAAGGGCTGGACCGGCCGAACAGAGAACGAACCGCACCTTTCGCCCAACAGGCCTAGGATATCTGCCAGTCGGTCCGCCCGGTGGATGATGACGGTCCGTCCACCGTCCTTCACCCCGTCCGTCAGGAACCTGACCCAGGCCGCCAGGCCATCCTCCGCGATCCAGGCCCCGCGCTTGGCCGGGGAGGGCGGTCGCAGGGCGGCCTCGTCGTCGAAGAAGGGTGGATTCGACACCGCCCAGTCGGCGCGGGGAAGGCCAAGCGGTCTGAATCCCTGTCCCACATCGCCATCCAGGATGCGGATCCGGTCGCCCCAGCCGTTCAGC
This sequence comes from Brevundimonas sp., assembly GCA_020253595.1. Taxonomy (GTDB): domain Bacteria; phylum Pseudomonadota; class Alphaproteobacteria; order Caulobacterales; family Caulobacteraceae; genus Brevundimonas. The sequence goes on along the minus strand of JADCBH010000237.1, from coordinate 1,384 downwards.
ACAGCGTTGCGCCTCGCCAGGTCCGCGGCCATCGGGTCGCGCTCGATCCCGATCAGGACCGTGTCTGGTCGCCGCGCGGCGATCTGGGTCAGGACACCGCCGGCGCCGCACCCGGCCTCCAGAACGGTCTCGCCGGGTTTTGCCGCAACGCTCGCCGCCAGCAGGGCCGCGTCCATGCCCGCACGATAGCCCGTCTTCGGCTGCAACAGACGGACCTTTCCGCCCAGCAGGGCGTTCTCGATCACGGCGTTATCGAGCTCGACCCCCTCAAGGGGCGCGGATGCGACGGTCACGCGGCTTGACCCTTCATGGCGGCGTCACCATTGTCCCGCGTGACGCCGCCCTGCAAGGACGGATGATCAAGCGACGCGGAGACCCCTCGCGCCGCGAGGCCTGAAAGAGAGTTTCCTTGGACGCCGCCCTGCTCACCGCCACCCGCCCCAAGGGCGACGTCGAGACCCTGGCCCGCCTGGCCAAGGGCGACATGGCGGCGGTCGACGCCCTGATCCTGGATCGCATGCAGTCCCAGGTCCCGGTGATTCCGCTTCTGGCCGAGCATATCGTCTCGGCGGGCGGCAAGCGCCTGCGTCCGCTTCTGACCATCGCCGCCGCTCGTGCTGTCGGTGCGACCGAGGTCGAGAACGCCCTGAAACTCGCCGCCTCGGTCGAGTTCATTCACACAGCCACCCTGCTGCATGACGATGTGGTCGACGGCTCTGAGCGCCGCCGGGGCAAGGTCGCGGCCCATCTGATCTGGGGCTCGGCCACAAGCGTGCTGGTCGGGGATTTCCTGTTCGCCCGCGCCTTCGAGCTGATGGTCGAGACCGGGGCCATCCGTGCGCTCGGCATCCTGGCCCAGGCCTCGGGTGTCATCGCCCAGGGCGAGGTGCTGCAGCTGACCCGCGCCCACGACCTGAACCTGGATCAGGAAACCTATCTGCGCATTATCTCGGCCAAGACGGCAGAACTTTTCGCCGCCGCCGCCGAGGCCGGGGCCGTGGGCGTCGGTGCCGACGAGCGGACCACCACGGCGCTGCGATCCTACGGCCTGAACCTGGGTCTGGCCTTCCAGCTCGCCGACGACGCCCTGGACTACGGCGGTTCGTCCGAGGCGCTCGGCAAGAACGCCGGCGATGACTTCCGAGAAGGCAAGGTTACTCTGCCGCTGCTGCTGGCCGTAGCGCGCACGCGCGGCCGCGAGGACGCTTTCTGGGACCGCACGATCAACCGCAATGAACGCTCCGACGAGGATTTCCGTCGCGCCCGCGAGCTGATCCTGGGAACCGGAGCCGTCTCGGCCACGCTGGACGCCGCCGGCGACTACGCCGACGCCGCCAAGGCCGCGCTAAAGGTCCTGCCGCGCAGTGACTGGCGTTCGGCGCTG
>JADCBH010000236.1 GCA_020253595.1 Brevundimonas sp. | reverse complement strand
GTCAGGTCCAGCGGGAAGCCGTAGGTGTCATAAAGGCTGAAGGCCGTCCGGCCGGGGATGACGCCGCCCGGTGCCAGATCGCGCGTGGCGTCTTCCAGCAGGCCCATGCCGCGACCCAGCGTCGTGCGGAAACGGATCTCCTCCTGCTTCATCGTGTCCTCGACAGAGGCCTGGGCACGCTTCAGCTCCGGATAGGCCTCGCCCATTTCGGCGACGAGCGTCGGCACGAGGCGGTGCATCAGGGGATCGGTCGCGCCCAGCAGGTGGGCGTGGCGCATGGCCCGGCGCATGATCCGGCGCAGCACATAGCCCCGGCCTTCATTGGACGGCGTGACCCCGTCCGCGATCAGGAAGGACGAGGACCGCAGGTGGTCGGCGATCACCCGGTGGCTGGCCGCCATCTCGCCGTTCGGATCGGTCGAGGTGGCCTCGGCCGAAGCCTGGATCAGCGTCTGGAACAGGTCGGTGTCGAACACCGAGTTCTTGCCCTGAAGCACGCTCGCGATGCGCTCCAGCCCCATGCCGGTGTCGACGGAGGGCTTAGGCAAGTTGCGAACGATCTCGTCGTTCTCCTTCTCGAACTGCATGAAGACGTTGTTCCAGATCTCCACATAGCGGTCGCCGTCCTCGTCCGGAGACCCCGGAGGGCCGCCGGGGACATGGTCGCCGTAGTCCCAGAAGATCTCGGTGCAGGGGCCGCAGGGGCCGCTGTCGCCCATGGCCCAGAAGTTGTCCGAGCCTGCGATGCGGATGATCTTGTCGTCGGAGAAGCCGGTGACCTTCTTCCAGATCGCGGCGGCCTCGTCGTCGTCGATGTAGACGGTGACCAGGAGGCGCTTGGGATCGAGGCCGAAGTCACGTGTGACCAACGTCCAGGCGCTCTCGATGGCGTGCTCCTTGAAGTAGTCGCCGAAGCTGAAGTTGCCCAGCATCTCGAAGAAGGTCAGGTGGCGCGCGGTGTAGCCGACGTTGTCCAGGTCATTGTGCTTGCCGCCGGCGCGGACGCACTTCTGCGACGACGTCGCGCGCGGCGACGGCGGCTTGGCGGCCCCGGTGAAGTAGTCCTTGAACGGCACCATGCCCGCGTTGACGAACATCAGCGTAGGGTCGTTCTGGGGCACCAGCGGTGCGGAGTGGATCTTCTGGTGTCCGTCGGCCTCGAAGAAGTTGAGGAAGGTCGAGCGGATGTCGTTCAGGCTGGCCATGGTGTTCGTCTGACGCGCGTCGGGAGGAATAGGAAACCGCGCCTCATATAGGGTTTCCGTTCCGAACGCATCACCTTGGCCCGAACCGTCGTCGACGAGGTCATGGCACGGGGCCGGTGACTGGTCCCACGCCCTCGGGTTCCTTGTCTGAAGGCAGGAGGATGGCCCGGTCGGGGCGATCCATGGCGTCGATGTCGCGGCCCAGTCTGCGGGCCTGTTCCTCCAGCTCGGCTGGATCGGTGGCATCGGCGGCGGGGCGTTCGCTGGGGGACATGACAGATCTCAGGGGGTGGCCTGTCAGAACGGCCCAGGTCACCGGGCCGTTCCGTCGCAGGGCCGGAACCGGTCACGCGACGTATGAGACGGCCATGAGCAAGGTCGAGGTCTGGTTCGATGGTGACTACCCGCTGTGCCGGCGCGAGAACGAGTTCGACAAGGTCAGGCACAGGTGCCGCGCTGACCTTCCTGGAGCCTGATGGGTTGAGGTGGTTCGCTTCACGGCTCCGCCAATCCCGTCAATCAGGTTCCCGCATGAAAACGGACCGAAATCCGAGCCGGGTTAGACCGCATCCAGCTCAACCGGTTTCGGCCTAGGGAGGGGTACCGGAAAGCCACGTCTGCGGGTCAATCGGCTCCAGGGGATTCCGCAATGGGCCCGATACCCTGTAGACCGCGATGCTTTCGAGCGGCATTCCAAGGACATTGCGGGTCAGCGTCGCCACAGGCGCAACCTCGCCATAAAGCGCTTCAAGCTTGACCCGTTCGTCACGCCGCGCCTCCGCGACATAGAGGCCGGTAGCCGCGAGCCGCTCCCGGTCCGGCTCCGGCATCATCACATAGCGGATACGTTCGGTAAGCGGAATGACGGGTAGGTCGTTCTGGCGCAAGCCATAGGCAAGCTGGCCGGTCATGCCATAGCTGGTGGTCGCCACGTAGGCTGCACCTTCCCGCGCTGCAATCCGTTCGATATCGCCGACAACTTCTGGCCAGCCACGCAACTGGGACGTCGGATCCTGGCGGGCCAGCCTGCCGGTAAAGGCATTGACAGCGTGAAGCTGCACCACAATTCCCAGCGTAAGCCCAAAAACGATCGCGCCAACGGCAACGCCGCGCCAGATCATGCGCGTCTGGCCGCCGATGAACACTGCCGACATGACGCAGGCTACCAGGAACAGCGGTGCCGGCCAGTTGCCCTCTACACGGGAATGCAGAGAGTGGATCAAGAGATAGGCGAGGAACGGCAGCGAGGTCAGAATCAGAATTCCGGCTACCTCGTCCGCCTGACGCACACGCCGCATCAGCATCTCACTCCCGGCGGCTGCGGAAACAGCGATCAGCGGGTTTAGCAGGCCGAAAAAAGCGCCAGTGAACTCGAATACATACTTGAAATTCAGGCCGTCAACCCGCCCGGCACGTCCGAACTGCTTGTAGAACGAGGCCCAGTCGTAGGCGTGGTTCCAGAGAAGTACAGGGGTGAACAAGGCAATCGCCAGAGCACCGCCGAGCCACAATTGCCAGCAGACAAACCAGCGCCGCGCCGAAGGGACGGCTACCAGCCAAAGCACGATGCCCGCACCAAGAAAAAGAGCGGAATACTTCGACAGGAGGCCACAACCGGCGAACGCGCCTACGGCAAGCCACCAGTAGGCCCGCCCGGAAACCTGCAACTCCGCCAGGGCCCAAAGTGTCAGGCCCCAGAACAGGACCGAGGGTGCATCCGGGGTGATCAAGATCCCGCCGACGCCGACGAGCAGCGTCGCATTGAGAAACAGTACCGAAAGGCCGGCGACCCTGCGGTCAAACAGGATATCCGCCGTTCGCCACAGCGCCAGCGATCCGACTGCCACCGACAGCACGCCCACCAACCGAAGGCCCAGCGCCGTATCGCCAGCGATCGCCTGGCCGAGCCAGATCCACCAGCCGACCATCGGCGGATGGTCATAGTAGCCGCCGGCCGGGAACAGGCCCCACAGTCGATAGTAGGCTTCGTCTTCGGCAAGGCCGGCACTGGCCGCGCTCCACAGGCGGAACATGGTCAGAAGCACGACGAGAACCAGAAGCGACCGCGGCGCGAGCCAAACTGGCAGCTCATCGACGCCGTGGTCCCGAGCGGCAATTCCAGCGCGCGGGCCGCTCATGGCTTGCGCCAGGTGAGGACCGACGAGGCGGCGTAGTTCCAGACTGCGCCCATGGCCGCACCCGCCGTACCGGCCAGCCACCAGACCGGCTTGCTCTGGTAGATCATGTTGGCGACACCAACATTGGCCAGGACGCCGACACTGCACACCGCGTAGAACGTCAGGAGACCCCGGAGCATCGCAAGGCCGGTGAGGCGGCGATCCCGATATGTCAGTCGGTTGTTGAGCGCAAAATTGGTCGTCATGGCGACAAACGTCGCCAACGTCTGCGCTACGTTGAAATCAAGCCCAAGCCCGATCATGGAACCACGCAGCGCCAACAGATGCACCAGCACGCCGCTGGCCCCGACCAGCGCAAACATCAGGAAGCGGACCGACACAAGGTCGCCGAAATACTTGGACACCAGCAATCCCAGATAATCGAACGTCACGAGTGCATCGAGCTTGCTCCTGCCCTCGCGCCGCTCGCGGAAAACAAAGGGAAACTCGACGATGCGCAAGCGGCCTTCGCCGCTCGCCACGATGTCGAGCAGGATCTTGAAGCCTTGTACCGACAGCTTCGGTGCCAGCTCATCGACTATCGGACGGCGCAGCATGAAGAACCCGCTCATCGGGTCGGTCAGGGTCACCTTCAGCAGCCTCTGCGCCAGGGCATTGGCGAGGTTCGAGCCGGCCGCACGGATGCTCGACAGGCCCTCGCCTATGGCCCCGCCTTCGGTCCTGCGGCTCGCCACAGCCAGATCCCGGTCACCCGCCTTCAGGGCGGCCAGCATCTTCGGCAGCAGGGTCTCGTCGTGCTGCAGGTCAGCATCCATTACCGCGACAAACGGGGCTGAGGACGAAAGCATGCCCTCGATACAGGCACCTGCCAGACCACGTCGGCCGATCCGGCGGATGACACGCACGCGCGGGTCCGTTGCGGCAATCTCGCGGGCTATCGTGGCGGTTCCATCGGGCGAATTGTCATCGACAAAGACCACCTCAAAGGCAATTCCGGCCAGCGCCCTGCGCAGCGCCGCCACAACCAGGGGTACATTCGCCCGCTCGTTGTAGGTGGGCAAGATGACAGTCAGTTCCGGAACCGACAGGGTTGCGGCGGGGACCGGGGTGGCCTCCGCGCCAGCCTGATGCAGGGAACGAACTTCCATGGAGACAGACCACTGGTGACGTTGAAAGGCCTCGCCAACATGGTGAGGCCTCTGGCCAATCTCGCGTGACGCACAGCCAGGCGAGGCCGCTTCATGCGAGATCGTGCGCTGGGATTGGTGACGCATTGATCAGGCGACATTGTGATCGGTGGCGGATTCCATCCCGGAACTCAATCCCCGGGATGACCTGGCGGTGATGCCGCCTTCAGGCAGGGCGCTGGTCTGCAACCCCGTCCTGGACAGTCAGCAGCGTGAGTCCGGCCGCATCCCACACCGCCCCCCGTCGGCGGCTCGGGCGGGACCCTGACCGGCGTCGGGACCTTCCTGAAGAAGCGCAACCCCGACATCCAGGTGGCGCTGGCCGACCCGGCGGGGGCGTCGCTCCACAGCTGGTTCACGCGCGGCGAGATGAAGGCCGAGGGCTCCTCCATCACCGAAGACATCGGCGTCGGGCGCATCACCGGCACCCTCGAGGGCTTCACCCCTGACCACGCCTTCCGCATCGAGATCGCGCTGATGCGGCTGCTGGACCGGCGAGGTGCCATCGCCTTCGTCGATGTGGCGAGCGGTGAGGCGGCCTGCCCGATCGACCGGGCCGAGTTGCTGGCGCGGTTCCATGCACGCGAGGACGGGCGGATGGTGTCCGGCGCCGAGGCCTTCGCGGCCATGTGGCGGGCGATACCGGTGCTGAGGCCGCTCGGATTGATGGCGCGCAACCGGGCGGTTCTTGCGGCGATGGAGCGACTGTATCTGGCGTTCCTGAGGGTGCGGCCCCGGCTGCAGGGGTGGCTGAAGGGGCGCGAGGGTGCGGCCGGGTGACGGATGCTTTGCTCCGCCAGCCAGGCTGATCTGGAGTGACACGAAAAAGCCCGTCCGGACGAACCGGACGGGCGGCTCCTCCCGGCCCGATCCCCGCGGGGGTCGGCGGCGGGTCGCGAGGACCAGCCGGGCGGAGTGTTCGGGTAAAATGTGCACTCCGAAAAATGGAGTGCACATCGTGCACATTTTGACTGTCAGCCCTCGAGGTCCTGACCTTCGTCGGGCTCCGGCGTGCCCAGCAGTTCCTCGGCGATCTTGTTGGAGGAATCGCGCACGGCCTTTTCGATCTGGGCGGCGATGTCCGGATTGGCCTTGAGGAAGGCGCGCACATTCTCGCGACCCTGACCGATGCGGGTCGAGTCGTAGGAGAACCAGCTGCCCGACTTCTCGATCACTCCGGCCTTGACGCCCAGGTCGATGATCTCGCCCAGCTTGGAGATGCCTTCGCCGTACATGATGTCGAAGATGACCTCGCGGAACGGCGGGGCGACCTTGTTCTTGACCACCTTGACCCGGGTCGTGTTGCCCACGACCTCGTCGCGGTCCTTGATCGCGCCGGTGCGGCGGATGTCGAGGCGGACCGAGGCGTAGAACTTCAGCGCATTGCCGCCCGTCGTCGTCTCGGGCGAGCCATACATCACCCCGATCTTGTGACGGATCTGGTTGATGAAGAGCACGATGCACTGGCTCTTGTTGATCGAGGCGGTCAGCTTGCGCAGCGCCTGGGACATCAGACGCGCCTGAAGGCCCGGCAGGCTGTCGCCCATCTCGCCCTCGATCTCGGCGCGGGGCGTCAGCGCGGCGACCGAGTCGACCACGACGATGTCCACGGCGCCCGAACGGACCAGGGTGTCGACGATCTCCAGCGCCTGTTCGCCCGTGTCGGGCTGGGACACCAGCAAGTCATCCAGATTGACGCCCAGCTTCTGGGCGTAACCGGGATCGAGCGCGTGCTCGGCGTC
>JADCBH010000235.1 GCA_020253595.1 Brevundimonas sp. | reverse complement strand
CTCGAGAAGAAGCAGCGCACGACGGCGGCGGAACTGCGCGAGGTCGGCGAACTGCTGGCCTTCCTGAAGAACCCGACCCCGCCGCGCGGCTTCGGCGAGGCCATGGAGCTCCTGCCGCTCGCCCAGACCGTCATGGCCATGCGGCCCAGGGTCGTGAAATCGGCCCCTGTGCAGGAGGTCGTGCTCAAGGGTGACCAGATCGATCTGACCAGTCTGCCCATCCAGACCTGCTGGCCCGGCGAACCGGCACCCCTGATCACCTGGGGTCTGGTCGTCACCAAGGGGCCGTCGGAGGACCGCGAGGACGACTTCAACCTGGGCATTTATCGCATGCAGGTGCTGGGCAAGGACCGGGCAATCATGCGCTGGCTGGCGCATCGCGGCGGGGCACAGCATTACGCCCGGCACAAGAAGAAGAAGACCGGACCGCTGCCCTGCGCCGTCGTGCTGGGGGCAGATCCGGGCACCATCCTGGCGGCCGTGACGCCGGTGCCCGACACCCTCTCGGAGTACCAATTCGCCGGCCTGATGCGCGGCCAGAAGGCCGAACTTGTCCCCTGCAAGACCGTGCCGCTGATGGTGCCCGCCCGCGCCGAGATCGTGCTGGAAGGCCACGTCTTGCTGGACGAGCACGCGGCGGAAGGCCCCTACGGCGACCACACCGGCTACTACAACTCCGTCGAGACCTTCCCGGTGTTCCAGGTCAGCGCCATCACCATGCGCCGCGACCCTGTCTATCTGACCACCTTCACAGGCCGCCCGCCGGATGAGCCCAGCGTGCTGGGTGAGGCGCTGAATGAGGTGTTCATCCCGCTGCTGCGGGCCCAGTTCCCCGAGATCACCGACTTCTGGCTGCCGCCCGAGGGATGCAGCTACCGTATCGCTGTGGTGTCGATGAAGAAGGCCTATCCCGGCCACGCCAAGCGGGTGATGCTGGGCGTCTGGAGCTTCCTGCGCCAGTTTATGTACACAAAGTGGGTCATCGTCGTGGACAATGACATCGACGCCCGCGACTGGAAGGACGTCATGTGGGCCATCTCGACCAAGATGGACCCGGCTCGCGACATCACCGTCATCGAGAACACCCCGATCGACTACCTGGACTTCGCCAGTCCTGATAGCGGCCTGGGCTCCAAGATCGGCCTGGACGCCACCGACAAATGGCCGCCCGAGACGAAACGGGAGTGGGGCGAGGTCATCCGCATGGACGAGACGGTGGTCGACCGGGTCTCCGAGATGTGGAGCCGGCTGGGCCTGCCCGGCGACGACACCCCGATCTGGCGCTAGCGCTAACGGGTCAAATCCAGATTGTGACGCAAAGAAGATTTTTCGTGACCAATCGGTAATGGTGTCATAGCTTCCCGGGCTTCCTCCCCCGGAGATCGTTATGAAGACCCTGGCTCTCGCTGCTCTCTCGCTTGTTCTCGCCGCTCCTGTGGTTTCGATTCCGACACCGGCGGACGCTCAGGTCATGGTCGGACGCGGCAGCGCGCGGGGTTCCGCACCCCGTCGTCCGGCGCTGTCTGAACGCGAGCAGGAGCGCTTGGCCGAGGCTGAAGACGCCGTCTGGGAACTCGAAGAGCAGATCGCCGACATCGAGGCTGCGACCGAGCCCACGCCCGAACAGACGGCCCAGCTTCCCGAACTGCGTGAGCAGTTGGAACGCGAAACTGCGGTGGTCGACCGTCTGACGGCCAAGCGCGACCGCCGCAGCTGATCCTCAAGGACGGCTGACACGCCGATCTGCCAGCGCTAGCTTGACCGTGTAAATCGCGGTCGGGGGGCCGGTTGAGCGCTTTCGAATACGTCTTCACCTTCTATAGCGTCATGCTGGGCCTTGCGGCGGCTAACGTCGGGACGGGCTTCGCCGACATGTGGCGGGACCGGCGCGCGATCCAGGTCGGGGTCTGCGCCCCCCTGCTGGCGGCGATCGTGCTGGTCGCCACCATGAACCTGTGGCTGCGGTTCTGGAGGAGCTGGGCGGGTGTCGAGGTCGGGCCGTGGGCCCTGATCACCTTGGTCGCCTACGCCCTGCCGCTGGTCTTCCTCAGCCGGGCGATGTTTCCCGGCGCAGGGTCCACGACGTCGCTTGAGGACCACTTCTTCCAGCATCGACGGGTCATGCTGGCAGCGCTCGCCGCCACGCCCGGCTTCTCCCTGATATGGTATGCCGCCCAAGGCACCCTGACGCCGGAGTGGTCCAACCTTTGGTTAGCGATCCGCTTCGCTGCGCCGGTGGCGCTCATGGCCTTGACGGGACGGACGGCCAATCGGCTGGGACTGGCGCTCATCCTCGTCTGGATGCTGGTGGGTCTGTTCCGATGAGCGCGTTCGAATATGTCTTTACGTTCTACAGTCTGGTGCTCGGCTTGGCGGCAGCCAATGTCGTGACCGGCTTTGCCGACATGTGGCGTGAGCGCAGCCGGATAGCAGTGGGCATCTGCGTTCCGCTTGTGGCCCTTTCGTTGCTCGTGGGCATCATGAACGCATGGGTCACGTACTGGCAGAACGGCGCATCGGTCGAGATGGGACCGTCGCGGATGATCGGCTCTGCCTTGATCGCCTTGCCCTATGTGTTCGCCAGCAAGGTCATGTTCCCTGCGCCGGGTGAGGCGGCCTCGCTCGAGGATCACTACTTCGCTCACCGCCGGGTTCTCCTGCTGGCGCTCGCCGCCCCGCCGCTGGTGGGTCGTGTGTTCGCGTGGATGGCCACAGGTCAGTTCGTTCAGCCGGGTCTGGAGGCGCTCTACTTCAATGCCCGGATCGCCATTCCCCTGTTGTTGCTGCTGGCCCCCGGCAAGCTCATCAATCGTCTCGGACTTGGAGTGCTGCTCGTCGTCCTGATCGCCGGCCTGTTCCGATGAGCACCTTCGAGTTCTCGTTCACCTTCATCGGCCTCGTCGCGGGATTGGCGGTGGTGGAGCTGGTCGCGGGCGTGGGGCGGCTGGTGCAGGAGGGGCACCGCATCCGCGTCGGCTGGCTGACGCCCCTGCTGGCCATCTTCATGGTCATCGATGTCGCGACCTTCTGGAACCAGTCGCTGATCCTGAACCAGAACGCCCCGTACAGCATCGCCCTGCTGCTGCTGGGGCTGACGACGAGCGGCCTGCTCTACCTCGCCGCCACCCTGGTCTTCCCGCGCGAGATCGAGGAGGGCCTGGACCTCGACGCCCACTACTGGCGTCACCGTCGTCTGATCTTCAGCCTGGTCGTCGCTGCCAAAATGCTGAACTTCAGTGTCGCTGCCATGCTCATCGGGGCCCAGGTGCCGGAGGCCCTGTGGGGCTTCCTGCGGCTGATGGTCATGTTCGGAAGTCTGGCGCTTCTGGCCGCCTTCCTGCCGAGGGGGCGTCTGGCCGCGTTGGCCTTCCTCGGGCTTCTCGCCATGGACGCTCACCTGGTGCTGTCTGACGTCCTGCTCCTCGCCCAAGGCGGAGCCTGGGACCTCGGCAGCGCCTCTCCGGAGGACACCCGATGAGCGCGTTCGAGTTCCTCTTCGGTTTTTTTGGCCTGCTCCTCGGCATCGCCGTGGCCAATGTCGGTATCGGCTTCGGCAAGCTG
>JADCBH010000234.1 GCA_020253595.1 Brevundimonas sp. | reverse complement strand
CCTGACGCCCCTGATCCTGCTGCAGACCGGCGACCTGATGATCCTGGGGCAGCCCTCCGTGATGGGCTGGGTGGCCTTCGCTGTCTCGCTGGCCGCGCCGCTCAGTGTGCTGATCGCGCTGGTGGCGATGATCCGCGCCGGCCGATCCTCAAGCTTGCCAACCCGGCTGTTCGGCTTCTGGTGCGCAGGCATGGCAGCGATGGTCTGCGTCTATCTGGCCGTTCACGGATGGATTGGCCTGAAGATCTGGAACGCCTGACGCGGCCTATCCGCCCATCGCGACGAAGGGACCGTTCAGGAAGCCGGGTTTGCCATAGGCCAGGGGTTGGCCGTCGGGGGCCAGCACACGTCCCCCGGCGGCCTCCAGCACCGCCTGCCCCGCCGCCGTGTCCCATTCGGACGTGGGACCGGTTCGCGGATAGGCGTCGAAGCGGCCCTCGGCGATCAGGCAGAACTTCAGGGACGAGTCCGTGCCCTGCCACTGGGTGCAGCCGTGACGGGCGGCCAGCCGGGCGGCCTCCTCGTCGGTGACGCTGTGGCTGAGCAGAGCGATGCCCTCGTCGGGACGGTTGCGCACCCGGATCGTTCGCCAGGCCTCGCCGAAGCGGCGCATCTCGGCACCGCCGCCGGGGGCCGTTCGCCAGGTCACGGCATTGGCCGGGGCGGTCACGACGCCCGCGACCGGACGGCCGTTCTCGATCAGGGCGATGTTGACGGTGAAGCTCTCCTTGCCCGCCACGAAGCCCTTGGTGCCGTCCAACGGGTCGATCAGCCAGAAGCGCGCCGCCGCCTCGCTCGGCTTGCCGTGAGCCTCGGCCTGTTCCTCGGCCACAGCAGGGACCTTGGGATACAGCGCCGACAGTCGCGACAGGATCAGCGCCTCGGCCTCCTGGTCGGCCAGGGTGACCGGGCTGTCGTCGGCCTTGGCGAAGACCTCCGCGCCGGTGCGCCAGTAGGGAAGGATGACCTGGGCGGCCGCTTCGGCGATGTCGGCCAGGTGGTCGTGGAGGGCGCCGGACTTCAGATCGGCGTCGAGGGTGGTCTTCATTTGGCCGGGGATAGACCATCGTGGGCGGTTTCGCGAAACGGCAAATCACCCCAGCCTTCGTTCCCATGACCGACGCCGCCTTCGCCGCCCCGCTCGATGACCTGCCCGCACCGGGCCAATTGGACGGGCCCGAACTCGCCAGCCTGATCGCCGCCAAGCTGTGCCACGACTTCATCAGCCCGTCCGGGGCCATCATGTCGGGGCTGGATCTGCTGAACGATCCGTCGTCACAGGACATGCGCGACGACGCCATCGGCCTGATCACCGATTCGGCGAAGAAGATGGTCGCCCTGGTCCAGTTCTGCCGCGTCGCCTTCGGGGCGGCCACGACGGCCGAACGGTTCACGGCCGATGAGCTGAAGGCTCTGGTCGACGGCGTGACTGCGGGCGGGCGGGCGACGATCGCCTGGAACATCGGCTCTTCGGACTTCGGCAAGCCCCAGGCGCGCGCGCTGGTGAACCTGGCCTATCTGACCGCCGCCGCCCTGCCGATGGGCGGGGAGGCCGTGATCACGGCGACGCACGACGGCGGACAGATGACGCTTGAGGGCCGGGCCGAGGGCGCGCGAGCGCGGCTCAAGGCCGAGGCCTCGACCGGTTTGGCTGGTGAGCGCCTGACCGAAGGCCTGGCGGGCCAGTGGATCCAGCCCTACTGGCTGTGGCTGACGATTCAGCAGACGGGCGGGGACCTGGATGTGGAAGCTGTGGAAGGACGCGTCGTCCTGACCGCGCGGATGCCGTCTTAACCCGACATACCAACGGGTCGTTAACCGGGCCCCTCGATAGTGGCGGGTGAAGCGGCGTGTTGCGTCCTGCCGCTGGGAGAAGTCTGGCTGTGGATACGCGCACCTGCCTGATCGTCGACGACAGCCGGATCATCCGGAAGGTCGCGCGACGCATCGTCGAGGAGATGAGCTTCGAGGTCGACGAGGCCGCCGACGGGGCTGAGGCCCTGTCGCACTGCAACGGCCCCATGCCCGACGTCGTCCTGCTGGACTGGAACATGCCGGTCATGGACGGCATGACCTTCATCCGGCGTCTGCGCGGCCTTCCGGGCGGGGACAAGCCCAAGGTCCTGTTCTGCACCATCGAGACCGCGCCCGAGCGCATCGCCGAGGCGCTGACCGCCGGCGCGGATGACTATGTGATGAAGCCGTTCGACGGCGCGATCCTTCAGTCCAAGCTGTCCGAAGTCGGAGCCGTCTGAAGCCCCACCATGCCCTTCCGCGACGTTCAGCCATGACGGAAGACGACTTCGATCGTCTGCAGGCGCTGCTCGCCTCCCGGGCCGGCTACCGGCTGGGTCGCGACCGCCTGCACCTGGCCGAGCACCGGCTGGGACCGGTCGCGCGCCGCGAGGGTTTCGACAGCGTGGACGCGCTGCTGCAATCGTTGTGGGTCAAGCCGGTGGCGACGCTGGGCTGGGCCGTGATCGAGTCCCTGCTGAACCCCGAGACCTGGTTCCGCCGCGATCGCCCGGTGTTCGACGCGATCGCCCGCGAGCTTCTGCCGGCCATCGGCGGTGTGCGTCCCGGCGGACGCGTGACCCTCTGGTCCGCCGGATGCTCCACCGGACAGGAAGCCTATTCGCTGGCCATGAGCGCGCATCAGGCGGGCGTCGCCGCAGACATCGTCGCCACCGACCTGTCCCAGCGCGCGATCGACAAGGCCCGATCCGGCCTGTTCAGCGCTTTCGAGATCCAGCGCGGCCTGTCGGCCCGCGCCATGCTGGACTGGTTCGAGCCCGCTGAGGACGCCTGGATCGCCAAAACGCGATTGCGAGACGCGGTGCGGTTCGCCCGCCACAATCTTCTGGACCCGCCGACCGACGGCGCACGCTTCGACATCATCCTGTGCCGCAACGTCCTGTCCGAAATGGACCCGGCCCATCGCGGCCGGGTGGTCGATCACCTGGAGCGCCGGCTGGCCGATGACGGTGTCCTGATCCTGGGCCTCGACGAGCGGATCGAGGCCGACACCATCGCCTTCCGTCCCGTCGGCGGACGTCAGGGCCTCTACGTCAAGGCCCCCGCTGCGGTCAGCCGGGCGGCGTAACTGCGTCTCTCTCCCACGGGGAGAGGGATCATCCGTCGACACCCCACCCATCCTCCGACTATCCTCCCCGCCGGTCGTCACGGGGAACACACCATGCGCTGGGCTCTCTTTCTCGGCTCGCTCGCCCTCGCCCTCGTGATCGGCGTCTGGGCGCTCCAGGTTCCCTCGCCGCGCCCGACGACGGCACCGGCCATCGTCTTCTCGGCCGAGCGCGCCATGCCGGACGTGCGGGCCATCGCCGAGCGACCCCATCCGGTCGGATCGGCGGATCATGCCCGGGTCCAGGCCTATCTGGTCGACCGCATGACAGCCCTGGGCCTGAACCCGGCGCTGCAGGCCGGGGCCATGTCGCCCGAAGCCGTCGCCCGGCTGGAACGGTGGGGTGGCGATCCGGCGGCCGTGGGCAACCAGGCGGTCAACATCGTCGGCGTCCTGCCCGGCCGGGATCCGACCGCTGCCGCCGTCGTCATGATGGCCCATTACGACAGCGCCTGGGGATCGCCGGGTGCCGCGGATGATGCCGCCGGGGTCGCGGCCATCCTGGAGTCCGTGCGGGCGCTGAAAGCGCGCGGCACCTTCGACCGGACACTGGTCGTCCTGATCACCGATGCCGAGGAACTGAACCTGGACGGGGCGCGCATCTTCTTTTCCGAACATCCCCTGCGGGACCGCGTGGGCGCGGTGGTCAATCTGGAGGCGCGGGGCGGCGGCGGGCGGGCCATGATGTTCGAGACCGGCCGGGGCAATGCCGAGACCATCGACCTGTTCGCCCGGGTCGCGGGCCGGGCCGACGGAGGCGTGACCTCCAACGCCCTGTCGATCTTCGTCTATGAGAACATGCCCAACGGCACCGACTTCACGATCTCGAAGAACCGGGGGATCGCGGGACTGAACTTCGCCTTCATCGGCCGTCCGGCGCTGTATCACACGCCCGAGGCGACACCCGACGCCCTGGACGTCGGCGCGCTGCAGCACATCGGTTCCCAGGCGCTGGAGGCGACCGAGGCGCTTCTGTCCAGCGAGGCCCTGCCGATCGCGGGCGAGAACGCCGTCTATGGCGACGTGCTGGGCCGGTTCCTGATCGTGCATGACAAGGCGGTGGGCTTGACCCTGCTGGCCATCACCGCCATCGCCCTGGCCTTCGCCGCCTGGGGCGCGCGCCACGCCACGCGGCTGGATCCGCGCGACATCGGACGCGGCATGCTGTCGGGCCTGTGGCTGGTGGTCATGGGCGTGGTGGTGACGGCGGGCGTGCGCGTCCTCGCGGGACCCACGGCCGGTCGGGCCGAGTCGGCCGAGGCCTACTACACCCTGCTGCGCCGCCTGCCCTGGATGGAGACCGGGGCGGTGCTGGCGGTTCTGGCCGTGACCCTGGCCGCGCTGGCGGGCCGGGCGGCGCTGGGCCCGCGCATCCTGTCCGGCGTGGTGCTGGTGGCGGTGGCGGCAGTCACGATCATGGGCGGTTTCGATCCCGTCAT
>JADCBH010000233.1 GCA_020253595.1 Brevundimonas sp. | reverse complement strand
CGGGTGCCCAGCAGATGGCCATGCTGCGCCGCCTGCCCAAGATCCTCGCCTTCATCCCGGGCACAGCCCAGGACGTGCGGGCCTACTTCCTGACACTGCAATACTGGCTGGCCGGCTCGACCGAGAACATGGTCGGCATGGTCCGGTACCTCGTTGATCGCTACGCCGATGGCGAGCGGCGGATCTATCGCGGCGCGGTCAAGGCCGCCGCCCCGATCGAGTATCCCGAGATCGGTGTCTACCACCCTGACATGGCTGGCCGCATGGCCGAGGCCTCGGCGGCCCTGCCCGCTCCCAACGGCGCGAACGGGACCGTCGGCCTGATCGTCCTGCGCTCCTACGTCCTGGCCGACGACGCGGCTCACTACGACGGCGTGATCCGGGCCTTCGAGGCCAGGGGCATCCGCGTCGTGCCCGCCTTCGCCAATGGGCTGGACGCCCGCCCGGCGATGGAGAAGCTGTTCCTGAAGGACGGTCGCCCGACGGTGGACGCCATCGTCAACCTGACCGGTTTCTCGCTGGTCGGGGGCCCGGCCTACAACGACTCCGCCTCGGCGGCGGAGACGCTCGCCGACCTTGACGTCCCTTACATTGCCGCCCATCCGCTGGAGTTCCAGAGCTTCCAGCAGTGGAGCGCCGGCGATCGCGGCCTGCTGCCGCTCGAGGCCACCATGATGGTGGCCATCCCCGAGCTGGACGGCGGTGTCGCCCCCACCGTGTTCGGCGGCCGGACCGACGGCTCTGGCGAGCCCTGCACCGGGTGCCGGCGTCGCTGCACCTTCCCCGGCGCGGACGCCCGGGCCATGGTCGCCTGCCCCGAGCGCGCCGAGATGCTGGCGGCCCGCGTCTCGAAGATGATCGCCCTGGCCCGCGCCGAGCGCGCTGAGCGCCGGATCGCGGCGGTCCTGTTCAACTTTCCGCCCAACGCCGGCGCGGCCGGCACCGCAGCCCAGCTGTCGGTCTGGGAGAGCCTTTACCGGACCCTGATCCGCCTGTCGGCCGAAGGCTACACCGTCGAGGTTCCGGCCAGCGTCGAGGCACTGCGCGAGCGTCTGCTGGAAGGCAACGCCGCCCGGCTCGGCACGGACGGCAATGTCCATGTCCGCATCCCTGCCGATGACCACGTCCGCCGCGAAACCTGGTTGAAGGACATTGAAGCGGTCTGGGGCGCGGCCCCCGGCAAGTCGCTGACCAACGGGTCTGACCTGTTCGTCCTGGGTGCCCGGTTCGGCAACGTCTTCGTCGGCCTGCAACCGCCCTTCGGCATCGAGGGCGACCCGATGCGGCTGATGTTCGAGGGCAACTTCGCCCCGACCCACGCCTTCTCGGCCTTCTACCGCTGGATCCGCGAGGATTTCGCCGCCCACGCCGTGTTGCACTTCGGCACGCACGGGGCGCTGGAGTTCATGCCCGGCAAGCAGACGGCCCTGTCCGAAGCCTGCTGGCCCGACCGCCTGATCGGCGATCTGCCCAACCTCTATCTCTACGCCGCCAACAACCCGTCCGAAGGCATGATCGCCAAGCGGCGCTCGAACGCGACGCTGGTGTCCTACGTCACCCCGCCGATCTCGGACGCCGGTCTCTACAAGGGCCTGCTGGATCTGAAGGCCCTGGTCGAACGCTGGCGCGGAACGGATGCCGAGGCCGCGGCCGAGCGGTCCCAGCTGGTCCCCATGATCGTCGAGGCCGCGACGGACCTGAACCTGGACCTGATCGACGGCTCGGATGACGCCCGCATCGAGGCCCTGATCGGCACCCTGCAAGAGCTGGAGCAGACCCTCATCCCCAATGGCCTGCATGTGCTGGGACAGGCCTTTGGACCAGAGGAACGGGTCGACCTGCTGCTCGCCGTGGCTCGGGGCCGCGAGGGTTCCCAGCCCGGCCGAGAGGCCGTTCAGGCCATCGTCGACGGGGCCGATGCCCGCACCGCGCTTGGCATCAGCGGCCTGACCTCCGACGCGGCAGGGCTGGACCTTTTCCGCCATCTGCATGCGACCAACATCGCGCTGTCGACCAATCCCGAAATGGACGCCCTGATCGCGGCGCTGGACGGCGGCTATGTGAAACCGTCACCGGGTGGCGACCTGATCCGGACGCCGGAGATGCTGCCCACGGGCCGCAACATCCACGGGTTCGACCCGTTCCGCATTCCATCGGCCTTCGCTGTCGCCGACGGTCGTCGTCAGGCCGAGCGCCTGCTGGAGCGCCATCGTCAGGAGACCGAGGCACTTCCGGAATCGATGGCCATCGTGCTGTGGGGCACGGACAATCTGAAATCCGAAGGCGGTCCGATCGCCCAGGCTCTGGCGCTCATGGGCGCGCGTCCCCGTTTCGACGGCTATGGCCGCCTGATCGGAGCCGAGCTGATCCCGTTGGAAGACCTCCGCCGTCCCCGGATCGACGTCATCGCCACCGTCTCGGGCATCTTCCGCGACCTGCTGCCCCTGCAGATGAAGATGCTGGCCGACGCGGCCTTCCTGGCCGCCACGGCAGATGAGCCGGTCGAGCAGAACTTCGTCCGCAAGCGCGCTCTGGAACATCAGGGCCGCCTCGGCTGCGATATGGAAACGGCGGCCTTGCGCGTCTTCTCGAACGCCGAGGGTGCCTATGGCGCCTCGGTCAACAGCCTGATCGACTCCGGGGCCTGGACCGAGGAAGGCGAACTCGCCGACGCCTTCGAGGCCCGCAAGGGCTTCGCCTATGGCCGGAATGGCAAGCCGATGAAGCAGCCGGCGCTTCTGAACAGCGCCCTATCCGGCATCGACCTGGCCTATCAGAACCTCGACTCTGTCGACCTCGGCGTGACCACCATCGACCACTACGTCGATACCCTCGGCGGTGTGGCCAAGTCGGCCGAGCGCGCACGGGGCAAGGCGACGGCCGTCTACATCGGTGATCAGACGCAGGGCGAAGGCAAGGTCCGCACCCTGTCCGAACAGGTCACGCTGGAAAGCCGGACCCGGGTCCTCAACCCGCGCTGGTTCGAGAGCCAGCTGAAGCATGGTGCCGAAGGCGTGCGTCAGATCGAGGCCCAGGTGACCAATACCCTCGGCTGGTCGGCCACGACCGGCGAGGTCCAACCCTGGGTCTACCAGGAAATCTCCGAGACGTTCGTCCTGGACCCCGCCATGCGCGAGCGACTGGCGACCCTGAACCCCAAGGCCTCGGCCCGCATGGCCAACCGCCTGCTGGAAGCCTCGGACCGTGCCTACTGGGCACCCGACGCCGCAACGCTTCAGGCGCTGCGCGACGCTGCCGATGATCTTGAAGACAGACTCGAGGGCCTGAGCCCCGCGGAGGCCGCATGAGCATTACCCTCGAAATGCCCCAGACGCTGAAGCGTCGTCCCGTCGATGGCGAGGGCTCCGTCCAGGTCCAGATGGACCCGCGGCTCAAGATCGACACCGCCAAGGTCTTCGCCGTCTATGGCAAAGGCGGCATCGGCAAGTCGACGACCTCGTCGAACCTGTCCGCCGCCTTCTCGCTGATGGGCAAGCGGGTGCTCCAGATCGGCTGCGATCCCAAGCATGACTCGACCTTCACCCTGACCAAGAAGCTGGTTCCGACCGTTATCGACGTGCTGGAGACGGTCGACTTCCACTCCGAAGAGCTACGCCCCGAGGACTACGTCTACGAGGGCTTCAACGGGGTACGCTGTGTCGAGGCGGGCGGACCGCCCGCCGGCACCGGCTGCGGCGGCTATGTGGTCGGTCAGACAGTCAAGCTGCTGAAGGAACACCACCTTCTGGAAGACACCGATGTCGTGATCTTCGACGTGCTGGGCGACGTGGTCTGCGGCGGGTTCGCGGCACCGCTGCAGCACGCCGAGCGAGCCCTGGTCGTCACCGCCAACGACTTCGACTCCATCTTCGCGATGAACCGCATCGTTGCGGCTATCAAGGCCAAGTCCAAGAACTATGAAGTGCGTCTGGGCGGCGTCATCGCCAACCGGAGCGCCGGCACCGACGAGATCGACCGTTTCAACGCCGCCATCGGTCTGAACCGCATCGCCCACTTCCCGGATCTCGACGAAATCCGTCGTTCGCGCCTGAAAAAGTCCGTCGTTTTCGAGATGGAAGGCTCGCCTGCTCTGGAGGCCGCCAAGGCGGAATACATGCGACTGGCCGCCTCGCTGTGGGTCGGCACGACGCCGATCGACGCCATGCCGATGAAGGATCGCGAGATCTTCGACTTCCTGGGGTTCGACTGAGATGAGCGCGACGGTCGAAGATCCTCAGAACTCCACCTGGGCGGCCTATCGCGGCCGGCTCCAGGACTACTTCGACCGCACCGCGCTCGACGCCTGGGCGCAGCTGACCAGTGACGCCCCGGTCTCGAAGGTCCGGGCGACGGTGCGTGCGGGCCGCGACGAGATGCGCAGCCTGCTCCTGTCCTGGCTGCCCTCCGATCTGACCGGCCTTCGCATTCTGGACGCCGGATGCGGCACCGGGGCCCTCGCCGTAGAGGCTGCGCGGCGCGGCGCGAACGTCGTCGCCATCGACGTCTCGGCCAGCCTGATCGACATCGCCCGCGAACGGGCCCCGAACGATCTGGCCGGCAGCATCGACTGGCAGGCGGGCGACATGATGCAGCCCGAGCTCGGCCAGTTCGATCACGTCGTGGCGATGGACAGCCTGATCCATTATCCGACCCGCGAGATCGAGGACGTGGTGGCGGCACTGAGCTACCGCACGCGCGGTTCGATGGTCTTCACCGTCACGCCCCGGACGCCCGCGCTGATGCTGATGCTCATGGCAGGCAAGCTGTTCCCGCGCGCCGACCGCGCCCCGGCCATCGCTCCCGCCGACATCGACATCCTCGCGCGTCGACTGTCGGGGCTGCCCGGTCGGCAGTTGACCCGCACGCGGCGGGTCTCGGCCGGTTTCTACACCTCCCAGGCCCTGGAGCTCGTGCGCCGATGACCGACCTGCGGCAGAAAGCAGACGCCAACAGGGCCGCCTTCGCGCGGATCGTGGCCGCCTGCCTGCCGTTCGCCGACGCGGCCACGACCGAACTGCCCCTGTCGCGACTGCTGCGTCTCTCGCTGTTCCAGGTCTCGGTCGGCATGACCACTGTGCTTCTGACCGGCACCCTGAACCGGGTGATGATCGTCGAGCTCAACGTCCCGGCCGTCCTGGTTGCAACCATGGTCGCCCTGCCCTTCCTGTTCGCGCCTTTCCGGGCGCTGATCGGGCATCGGTCCGACACCCACCGCTCCCACCTGGGCTGGCGGCGCGGGCCCTACATCTGGTTCGGCTCGCTGCTGCAGTTCGGCGGCCTCGCCATCATGCCTTTCGCCCTGCTGATCCTTGGTGGTCTCGGCACCGGCCCGGAGTGGATCGGGCTGGTCGCGGCCATGGTCGCCTTCCTCCTGGTCGGCGCGGGCATCCACACGGTGCAGACCGCCGGTCTGGCGCTGGCCAATGACCTGGCCCCCGAGCACGCGCGGCCCCGGGTCGTGGCCCTGCTCTATGTCATGCTGCTGGTCGGCATGCTGATCTCGGGCATCCTGATGGGTCTGATCCTGGCCGACTTCCAGGAGCTCAAGCTGATCAGCGTGGTCCAGGGCGCGGCCGTCCTCGCCATCGTGCTCAACATGATCGCCCTGTGGAAGCAGGAGGCCCAGGACCTGGTGCTGACCTCGCCGTCCAAGCCTCGCCAGCCGTTCCAGGAATCGTGGGCAGGCTTCGTCGCCGGGGGCCGCTCAGGCCGCCTGCTGGTCGCGACGGGCCTCGGCGCTGCGGCCTTCTCCATGCAGGACGTCCTGCTTGAACCCTATGGCGGCCAGATCCTGGGGCTCAGCGTCGGACAGACCACCGGTCTGACGGCCCTGTGGTCGATCGGCACCCTTGTGGGGCTCGCCTGGTCGGCCCGTCGCCTGAACCGGGGTGCCGAGCCCCATCGGCTTGCGGGTCATGGCCTTTTGCTGGGCGTGCTGGCCTTCGCCGCCATCATCTGCGCGGGTCCGTTCGCATCCGCACCGCTGTTTTGCGCTGGCGTTACCCTGATTGGTCTGGGAGGCGGTCTGTTCTCGGTCGGCACCCTGACCAGCGCCATGGCTCTGGCCCGGGACGGCCGTTCGGGAATTGCACTCGGTGCCTGGGGTGCGGTGCAGGCGACCGCCGTCGGCCTGGCCATCCTGACCGGGGGCGCGATCAGGGACCTCGTGTCGGCCCTGTCGACAACGGGCCTGCTCGGTCCGGCGATGAGCCAGCCCTTCACCGCATACGGTGTCGTCTACCACCTGGAGATCGGCCTCCTGTTCGCCGCCCTGGTCGCCATCGGGCCCCTCGCCCGCTACGCGCCCGCCGCTTCACAAGTGCCTTCCAACCAACGGTTCGGCCTCGCCGATCTGCCCGCCTGATCCCGGTTCGCAAAGGAGCCTGACATGGAACCCACTTCGTACCTCTTCGGTGAATTCGACGTCGCCGAACTCAGCCTTTGGATCTTCTGGCTCTTCTTTGCCGGACTGATCTTCTACCTGCGCCGCGAGGATCGCCGCGAAGGCTATCCGCTGGAGAACGACGTCACCGGCCAGCATGAACCGCTCGGCGGCCTCCTGTTCACGGCCCAGCCCAAGACCTTCCTGCTGCCGCACGGACACGGCACCCGCACCCTGCCGCGCGCCGACAACCGCGATACGCGGCCGATCGCCGCGCGCCGCAGCGCCCCGTCGGACGGATCGCCGCTGGAGCCGACCGGCAACCCGCTCCTGGATGGCGTCGGACCCGGCAGTTACGCTGAGCGCCCGAACTATCCGGACCTGACGATCGACGGTCATCCCCGGATCGTGCCCCTGCGGGTCGCCCCGGATTTCCACGTGTCCCCCCAGGATACCGATCCGCGTGGCCTCGTCGTTCTGGGTTGCGATGGCCTGAAGGGCGGCACGGTCACCGAGGTGTGGGTCGATCGCTCCGAACAGCTGATCCGCTACCTGGAAGTGTCGACCGGCTCCGGCTTCGCCGACCGTTCGGTGCTGCTGCCCATGCAGATGTGCATCGTCGACGGCGGGGCTCGCGCCGTGAAGGTTCGCGCCATCACCTCCGCCCAGTTCGGCCAGGTCCCCGAAACGGCCAGCACCGAACAGATCACCCTGCTCGAGGAAGAGAAGATCGTCGGCTACTACGGCGGCGGTCACCTGTACGCCACGCGTGACCGCCAGGAGCCCTGGCTGTGAGCCGTCCGTCCGGCATCAGCGCCGCCATCGGCCAGGAACACGACGGAGAGCCCGTTCGCGGGCTTCCCGGCCACCTGCCGCAGGGCGAGCACATCCTGTGGCAGGGCGCGCCTGACTGGCGCACCCTGTCGCGGACAGCCATGCGGGCCCACTGGGTCGCGATCTACTTCGCGGTTCTGGCGGCCTGGAACCTGGGCAACGGACTGGCCCAGGGTTCGGGGCTCGCCTCGGCCATGGCCTCGGTCGGCTGGACCCTGGCGGCAGGCTCCATCGCGGTGGGGCTGCTGGTCGGCTATGCCGTCCTGGTCGCCCGGACCACGGTCTACACCCTGACCAACAAACGCTTCGTGCTGCGTCACGGCGTGGCCCTGTCGAAATGCTTCAACATCCCCTACCCGACGATCGCCTCGGCGGCCGTCAAGGTGGACGGCAAGGGTCATGGCGACATTCCGATCAGCTTGGGCGGCGGCGCTCGCATCGCCTATCCGCACCTGTGGCCCCACGTCCGGCCGTTCACCATCATGAACCCCCAGCCGATGATGCGGGCCCTGCCCGACGTCGCCTCGGTCGCCGAACGCCTGAGCCTGCAGCTCCAGCTCGCCGCCAACGCCGCCGACAAGCCGTTCGTGGCTGAGCCGGTGCGCGGCCCGTCGCGCCCGGAACGTCCCCAGCCGTCCGACGGCCACCCCGCCGCCGCCTGAGACAGAGAACGAGCCCCGCCATGTCCAACCTCGACGAACACCCCTTCCCCCGCGCTCCCCTGATCGCCGCCATCCTGGTGGTCGGACTGACGGTGGCCGGCGTCGGGGCGACACGGCTGGGCCTGATCTCACCGGCGACCGCCGAGGCTTCGGACGCGCAGCCGGTGGCCTACGCCGACATGCGCTTTGCCGACATGGACGACGGCGGTGTGCGGGTCACGGTTCTCGACGACGGCGAGCGGATCATCCCGCCGGCGACCGGCGGCTTCGTCCGCGGCGTGCTGCGCGGGCTGGTCCGCGACCGCCGCGCCCGGGGCCTGGGCTCCGAGCAGCCCTTCCGTGTCACCGAGTGGTCCGACGGCAAGGTGACGATCCAGGACCTGGCCACTGCCCGCGTCATCAAGCTGGACGCCTTCGGTCAAACCAACCGCCAGGCCTTTCTGGACCTGATGAACACCCCGGAGACCGCAGCATGAGCCGTCGTTTCGAGACCGGCTGCACGATCGAGGTCGAGCACTCCGACGAAAATCTCTGCGCCCATGTGGCGCTGGACGGCGATCCCGTGATCGGCCCCGGCGACGCGGTGAAGGTGCATGGCGAGCCGATCCATGTCGCGTTTGGCGAGCGCCGCACCTTCCGCCGCACGGCGACCGTGACCCGGGCCAACTGGCTGGAACGCACCCTGACCCGTCTGACGTCGGGTCTGGAGTTCGGCGAACTCTACGACGTCAGCTTCACGCCCCGGAGGATCCTGTGACCGCCGTCCCGTTCGAGCCCTATGAGGAAACCCCCGGTCTGACGGCGCTGCGCCGCGAGGCCGCACGCCAAAAGGTCACGTCCGCAGAATCGATGAAGCTGGCGACCCAGGACACGGTCCTGTCGCCCCGGTTCTACACCACTGACTTCGCCGCCCTGGATCGCATCGACGTGACGCCCGTGCGGGCCCAGTGGGACGCCCTGATGGCGGAGTTCGCCGAGGACCGGAACCGGAACCACTTCAAGCGCGACGCCGCCTTCGACGGTGTGATCGAAAGTCTGCCCGAGGACCTGAAGAAGGAGTTCGTCGACTTCCTGGTGTCGTCGCTGACGTCGGAGTTCTCGGGCTGCGTCCTCTATGCCGAGATCGCCAAGAGGGTCGAGAACCCCGACATCCGCGCCCTGTTCAAGTACATGAGCCGCGACGAAAGCCGCCACGCGGGCTTCATCAACGACACCCTGAAGGACGCCAAGATCGGCGTCGATCTGGGCTTCCTGACCAAGGTCAAGAAGTACACCCACTTCAAGCCGAAGTTCATCTTCTACGCCGTCTACCTGTCGGAGAAGATCGGTTACGCGCGCTATATCGCCATCCACCGCCACCTGGAGCGGAACCCGGAGCGGCGCTTCCATCCGATCTTCAAGTGGTTCGAACAGTGGTGCAACGACGAGTTCAAGCACGGCGAGGCCTTCGCGCTCCTGATGCGCAACGACCCCAAGCTGCTTAGCGGCGGAAACATCTGGTGGATCCGCTTCTTCCTGCTGTCGGTCTACGCCACCATGTACGTCCGCGACCACATGCGGCCGGCGTTCCACAAGGCGTTGGGCGTCGACATCACCGACTATGACTATGAGGTCTTCCGCATCTGCACGGAGATCTCCAAGCAGGTCTATCCTGTGGCCCTGCGCACCGACGAACCCAGGTTCCGCGAGGGGATGGAGCGTCTGCGCCAGACCTCGGACGCCATGGGCGAAGCCAAGGCCCGGGGCGGCCTGGTCGCGGGCATCAAGCGCGTGGGTCTGACCCTGAAGGCTGGCCTGACCTTCGTGGGCCTTCTGCTGCTGCCCGTCGACAAGGCTCCGCTGCCTGCCGAGGTCCGTATGGAGCCCCGCTGGTAGTCATGGAGGCCGCTCAGCCCCTCATCGTCGCCGCTGGCCTGTGGTGGGCGTCCACGGGACTGATCCTGTGGCTGGTCCGTCGCGACGCGGCCAGCTTCGGGGCGTCTCTGGCGCTTGGCGCGGTCGTCGCCTGCGCGGCGATGCTGGCGCTGTGGCTTTCGGCGGACGACACCACGCCAGGCGGGGCATACGTCGCGTTCGGCGCGGCCATGGCGGTCTGGGGCTGGCACGAGATGGGCTTTCTGATGGGCAAGCTGACCGGCCCGCGCCGCACGCCCTGCCCGCCCGATGCAACGGGCTGGCGCCGCTTCACCGTCTCAACCGAGACGGTCATCCATCACGAGATCGCGCTGGCTCTCACCGCCCTGCTGTTCGTCGCCCTGACCTGGGGCCAGCCGAACCAGGTCGGCACCCTGACCTTCCTGCTGCTGTTCGGCATGCGGCTGTCGACCAAGCTGAACATCTTCCTCGGCGTG
>JADCBH010000232.1 GCA_020253595.1 Brevundimonas sp. | reverse complement strand
TGAGGGGTGGCATCGCCCTGGCCGGTCTGGCGCTGGGCCTTTTCATCGAGGCCTGGGCGGCGGGACTGTTCCAGAAGGCGAAGACGGCGGTTCAGCCCTGGAAACCTTCCACGGCCCTCGTGACCACCGGCATCTATGGGGTGACGCGCAACCCCATCTACCTCGGCTTCGCCATCACCTATCTGGCCCTGGCCGTTGGTCTCGACAGTGCTCTGGCGATCATCCTGCTCTTCCCCTGCCTGCTGATCGTCGACCGCTTCGTCATTCAGCGCGAGGAGGTCTACCTCGCCGCCCGGTTCGGGGCCGACTATGGTGCCTATCGCCATCGGGTCCGCCGATGGCTGTGAGCCCGCCCGACGAACTGACCGAGATGGCGCAGGAAGAGCTCAACGCCGCCTGCGCCCTGACCTGGCCGGAGCTGAAGCGCATCACGCCCTGGGGCGACACCTTTGAGGGCTTTTCGCCGTCCGGCCGGACGGTGGAGGTCGAGCGGCGCTATCTCTGGGCGCTTGACCCGGCTGGGGCCATCGTCGTCGAGGTCGAGGTGCGCGACGCGGCGGCCAGGACGGGCGTGGAGGCCCGCGCCCTGCTGCACGCGCCCGGCTGACGCACAGGTTTCACCGACCCGCGTTAACCTTTTCCGTTGCACAGCCGCTCTGGCCTGCCAATGATCGTCAAGGCCCCGACGGGAGACACCCACCATGTATCCGCAGGACTTCCCGGTCGAACGCGCGATCCCCGTGATCAGCCTGCCCATGGTGCTGGCGGGTCTGGCGATCCTGGCCCTGGCGGTCTGGGCCGGATACGCCCTCGCGCGCATGAAGAAGGATGACCGCCCGACACCGCGCGCCGTCGCCGCCTCCATTCACGCCGCGGTGCAGCGAAAGCTGAACGCCGCGCTCGCCGCCCACGGCGGCGCTACCCTCAATGCGGCCCAGGCCCTGGTCGACGAGATCGACAATCGCCTCGGTGCCGCACTCGGCCTGACGGGCGATCTCGGCAAGTCGAGCGGTGCCCTCAAGGACGCCATCGCCGGTAAGGTAAAGACCGCGCCACCCCCGCCGCCACCCGTCCAGCCGTCCACCCCCCATGCTGTCATCGTGCCGATCCCCGGACAGGGCGCGGCCGCCGCTGCGGCCGCCTCCGGCACCGCGGGGGTCGGGGCCAGCGCTGTTGGAGAAGCCGGGGGGCTGGTCGGTGCCGTGCTGCACCTGCCCCCGTCCGCGCCGCCTGCACCGCCTCCCGCACCGCCGCCTTCACCCGCCCAGCAGGTCGCCGCTGTGCGGGCCGGGCTCGAGGCCTTCGCCGCCTATTGGGGAACCACCCCGGCCGATCCCGCCGCGGCCGCCCGGATCGGCGAGCTGGAAGCCGCCGCCAACCAGCTCTCGACCCTGGTCCCGGCCCCGCGTCCCAAGACTGGCGGTCATCACTGACGCCCGACGTTCCCATCTGGCCGGAAAGGCCTTAAGCCACCACGCATGAAACTCGCCTCGCTCAAGCACGGCCGCGACGGCCGCCTCGTCGTCGTCTCCTCGGACCTCGCCTGGTTCACCGACGCCTTCCTGATCGCGCCGACCCTGCAGGCCGCGCTCGACGACTGGGAGCGCTGCGAGCCGCGTCTGCGGGCCCTGGCCGAAAGCCTGGACCACGAGGCCGTGCCGCGCGGCCGCTTCCATGAGCGGGACGCCGCCGCTCCGCTACCGCGTGCTTATCAGTGGGCGGACGGTTCGGCCTATGTGAACCACGTCGAGCTGGTGCGCAGGGCGCGCGGAGCCGAAATGCCCGCCAGCTTCTGGACCGATCCCCTGATGTACCAAGGCGGCTCCGATCACTTCATGGGCGCGCGTGATCCCATCCCGCTCGCTGACGAGAGCTGGGGCTGCGATCTGGAAGCCGAGATCGTCGTCGTCACCGGTGATGTGCCGCAGGGCGTAACGCCGGAAGAGGCCCGCGATCACATCCGCCTGGTCGGCCTTGTCAACGACGTGTCCCTCAGGAACCTGATCCCCGGCGAACTGGCCAAGGGGTTCGGCTTCGTCCAGTCCAAGCCGGCCAGCACCCTGTCGCCTGTCTTCGTCACGCCCGACACGCTGGGCGACCGCTGGAAGGACGGCAAGCTCTCCGGTGCCCTGTCGGTCCAGCTGAACGGCAAGGACTTCGGCCGCGCCGATGCCGGCGTCGACATGACCTTCGACTTCGGCGTCCTGATCGCCCATCTGGCCCGGACGCGTAGCCTGGGTGCCGGCTCGATCATCGGTTCCGGCACGGTGTCCAACCGCGACGCCGACGGCGGCCCCGGCAAGCCGGTGGATCAGGGTGGCCTGGGCTATTCCTGCATCGCCGAGGTGCGGACAGTGGAGACCATCCTGACGGGCGCACCCGTCACACCCTTCCTGAAGCACGGCGACACGGTCCGGATCGAGATGCTGGACGAAAAGCACCACTCCATCTTCGGCGCGATCGAGCAGGTTGTGACACCGGTCTGACTTGTAACGCTTGCGGTTGTCACGATTGCCCGACTAGCGTCGCAGGATTGCTGGCTCCGGAGCCCCTCATGCGTCGCGTCCTCATCGCCGTCCTCGCCGCCTCGTTCGTCGCCCCCGCCGCAGCGCAGGAGCCTGCGGAGGATTGGGATTTCGGCGTCGACGACCGTCGCAACCTGACCATCGCCGCTGTTTCGTTCGAGACGTTCGGCGTCGCGGTCCGCTGCCTGGACGGCGTGTTCGGCGTGGTGCTGTCTGGACTTCCTGCCGGACCGAACCTTCGCTCTATCGCCTACCGGATGGGCGACGGCCCGGAGATCAGCACGGAGTGGGTCGGCCTGCGCAACGGCCAGACCGCCTTCGCTGTCTGGCCGGCTCACCGCGCCGAGGAATTGGCCGGCGGCGGACGCCTCAGCCTGGGCGTCCGTGATGGCGAGCGCGTGCGGCGTATCGCGGTTGATCTACCCCCATCGCCATCAGCCGTGACGCGGGTCTTTCAGGCCTGTGACCGCACCCCGCCGTCGTTGCAACCTGTGCAGGTCGCGGACGGCGAGAGCTTCTCGGGCCTGCGGTGGCGACGCCAGCCTCAGGTCAGCTATCCGTCCCAGACCCTCAGCGAGGGCGGCCTGGCCGCGATCGCCTGCCGCTCGACGGAGACCGGCTCGCTCCGGGGCTGCAGCATCGAGAGCGAGTTTCCCGAAGGCGGGGGCTTTGGTCGGGCGGCGACGCTCGCCACCCACCGGACGGCACGGCTCGAACAGTCCGACGGAACCCAGACTGGCATGGAGGGTCGTCGGGTGTCGTTCGTTGTGCGCTACAATCTCCTGAGCGAGGCCGAGACGCTCTCGCCGCCGAGCCGCCTGCCGCGCAACGACACACCGGCCTC
>JADCBH010000231.1 GCA_020253595.1 Brevundimonas sp. | reverse complement strand
GGGGTGGTAGCCGCCGTTTTCTACGTGGCGATGACGCGCTACGGATACAAGTTGATCCCGGCTTGGCCCTTCCTGGTGCGATGAATATATCCCTCCGTTTAGTACTAAATCGCTGTTAAAACAAGTACCTTTCGTTCATCACAATTCTTAGCAGGCAGGTTATTCTGCAGGGGAATCGCTGACAGTGCGGTGGACCCTGATGGACTTATACCGAGCAATTGAAGAGTTGTACGAGGAGAAGAGACGGATCGAGCAGGCCATTGCGGCCCTCGAAAGGCAGGGCCCTGCGCCCGCCAAAGCCGCCGGGCGCCGTGGACGCAAGTCGATGGCCGAGGAGGAGCGGAGGCAGGTATCCGAGCGGATGCGGAAATACTGGGAGAGCCGCCGCGAAGGGGTGGGCGGTTAGCGTTTGAAAAACCAGAGCCAATAGTATTGCTGGCCGGCGCCGTGGTTGTAGCGCATTTCAAAGCCGCACCGTTCGGCCATTTCGTTGGCCTGTTCGCGAGAGAACGGTACGCCGAGCCAGGTATCGTCCGGGGTGCTTTCGATGGTTACGTCTCCCTGAACCTGGAATTTGAACAGAGCGCCGGGGCGGAGGAGGCGGGAGACTTCGCGGACGTAGTTTTCGATGACCTCGCGGCTGGGGATGTGTTGAAAGACGATGGTGGAGAAGGCGAAGTCGAAGTTGGCGGCGGGTACGACGGCGAGGTCGGTGCCGTTGTTCTGGTAGACGTGGGCGTGGGGGAAGCGGGTGAGAGCGGCCTGGGCCTGGGCGACCATTTCGGGGCTGATGTCGACGGCGTAGACCTCACCGAACAGGCCGGCGAGGGCGCGGGTGACGCGGGCCGCGCCGCAGCCGATTTCGAGTACCCGCATGGCCTGCGGGTCTTTGCCCTGGCAGATGTTGGTCATGTCGGTGAGAATTTCTTCGGCCACAGTGCGTTCGCCGGATTGGAAGAACGCGTCGTCGGTCCAGTTCTCGCTGGCGGTATTGACGTAGTAGCGGGCATTTTCGCGGGCACGGGCGTCCCATTCGACGCGCATTTTTTGAAGGATACTCTCAGACATCGGAAAAGTTCATTGTAGCGTGCCCACGGAGGCTCTCCGTCCTGTATACTGAGAAGAGTCGCGTGGGCGACTAGCTCAGTTGGGAGAGCACCACGTTCGCATCGTGGGGGTCGTGGGTTCGAGTCCCATGTCGTCCACCAAAGTTTCCGCCATGGTCTTATCGGACATCGATATCAAACGTTACCTGGCGGAAGGGAAGATCCGGATCGAGCCGGAGCTTCCTCCGGAGCAGTATGGCTCCTGTTCGGTGGATTTTCGTCTGGGAAACGAATTCAGTGTCTTTGAGCATTCCCGTTTCGCGTTTATTGATCCGCGGGATGGGGGAGCGATTCAGGACATGATGCGGACGATTGTCGTGGCGCCGGGCGAGCCGTTTATATTGCAGCCGCGGGATTTCTGTCTGGCGATCACCGAGGAGCGGCTGGAGCTGGCCGATGATGTGCTGGGGCGGCTGGAGGGGCGGTCGAGCCTGGGGCGGATCGGGATTATCGTGCACGGAACGGCGGGGTTGTTTGATCCGGGTTGGACGGGGAAGGCGACGCTCGAACTGTCGAATCTCGGGCGCGTGCCGGTGGCGCTGTATCCGGGCATGCGGATCTGTTCGTTTACGTTTGAGCAGTTGACGACGCCCGTTTCGGTGCCTTACCGCGCCAAGCCGGGCAACAAGTACGCCGGGCAGACGAGTCCTCTGGCGTCGCGTCTTTCGGGCGAAGTCAGCAAGGTTAACGAACCGTAGCCCACTCTTTCGCTAACACTTAGGCTCGTCGGGCCGATACCCATTGTATTGATGGGGATTCCGCTTGCAGCCTGCCTCTTAATCATCGGACTCCTCGCCGCGGTTCTGGTGTGGGTGGGCCGGGCCTACCGGCAGCTGCGCTCGGATCTGCTTTCGCAGACCAAGCTGCTGCAGGACTCGCTGGCTTCGGAGCGCCATGTGCGGGAGCGCTACGGGGAGCTGTTTGCCAACGCGAGCGATGTGATTTTGCAGACGAATCTGGACGGGCGGCTGGTGGCGTCCAACCGGGCGGCGGACCTGTTGTTGGGGGGCGGTGAGACGGGTCTGGACAGTCAGTTCATTGAAGACCTGTTTACTACGGATGACCCGGGCTGGTATTTTGATGTGCTCGACCAGGTGCGGTACTCGGATACGGTGCGGGTGGAGCGGGAGTTCCTCGGTGAGGACGGGTCGCCGAAGACGTTGGAGTTGAGCTGCCGGGTGCTGGCCGACCGGGGGTTTGAAACGGGGATGCAGGCGATTGGCCGGGACATTACCGAGCGGGTGCGGCTGCAGCAGGAGCTCGAGCGGGCGCGCCGGGCGGCGGAGTCGAATGCCTCGGCGAAGAGCATGTTTCTGGCCAACATGAGCCACGAGATCCGGACGCCGATGAATGGAATTCTCGGCATGACGCGGCTGCTGCTTGAGACGCCGCTCAATCCTGAACAGCGCGATCAGGCCTCGACGATTGAACACTCAGCCGAGGCGCTGCTGACGATTCTGAACGACATTCTGGACCTGAGCCGGATTGAGGCGGGCAAGTTGGAGCTGGTGCGGGAGAGCTTTTCGCTCCCGGCGGTGTTTGAAGAGGTGATGGAGCTGCTTGCGCCGATGGCGCGGACCAAGGTACAGGAGGTTCTGTTTGACTTTCCGTCCTCGCTGCCGGCGCGTTACTTCGGCGATGCCGGCCGGCTGCGTCAGGTGTTGCTGAATCTGGTGGGCAATGCGCTGAAATTTACGGAGAAGGGC
>JADCBH010000230.1 GCA_020253595.1 Brevundimonas sp. | reverse complement strand
GTAACCGCCAAGGACATGATGCTGTTCCTGTGCCGTGAACTGGGCATGGACAATGCCTTTCGCGCCGTTGAGTTCGCGGGCCCGACGGTCGAGGCCATGTCGATGCCCGAGCGGCTGGTTCTGACCAATATGGCCGCCGAGCTGGGAGCCGAGACCGGGGTCGTGGACCCGGACGCGACCACCTTCGCCTGGCTGAGGGACGCCGGGGCACCGGTCGAGGACGAGGCGGCGGCGCGGGCCTGGGCGTCCGATCCCGATGCGGACTATGAAGCCGTGCACCGGTTCGACACGGGCGCGCTTGAGCCAATGATCGCGCTGCCCCACTCCCCCGCCAACAGTGTGTCGGTCGCCGAGGCCGGTGGCCGCCGGATCGACCAGGCCTATGTCGGGGCCTGCGTGGGAGCAAAGCTCGAAGACCTGCACATGGCCTCGCGGGTGCTGGCGGGCCAAAGGATCGCGCCTGGCGTGCGGTTGCTCGTCGCCCCGGCGTCGTCGCGGGTGACGGAGGCGGCCGCGCGAGACGGGACGCTGGCCTGCCTGATGGCGGCCGGGGCCACCCTGATGCCGTCCGGCTGTGGGGCCTGCGCAGGGATGGGAGCCGGCCTGCTGGCCGAGGGCGAGGTCTGCATCTCGACGACCAATCGAAACTTCAAGGGGCGGATGGGCCATGCGGGAGCTGAGGTCTATCTCGGTTCGCCCTACAGTGTAGCGGCTGCAGCCATCGCGGGGAGGATCATCGATCCGCGTGGTTACCTCGGGCAACGGAGGGCGGCAGCATGACCTTGCCCGAGAGCGGTCGCGCCTTTGTGTTCGGCGACCAGATCGATACCGACCTCCTGGCACCTGGCCACCTGATGAAGCTCGATCCGGACACTCTGGCAAATCACTGCCTGGAGGCCGTCGATCCAAGGTTCGCGAGCAGCGTGCGCCCTGGAGACTTCGTCGTGGCCGGGCTGAACTTCGGTCTGGGGTCGTCGCGTGAGCAGGCGGCAGTCTCACTGAAACGCCTGGGGGTGCGAGCCGTCATCGCCCGGTCATTCGCACGTATCTTCTGGCGCAACGCCATCAACCTGGGCCTGCCCGCCGTGACTCTGGCCGACGCGCACGAGATCACGGCCGGCGACCGGCTGAAGCTCGATCTGCAAGCGGGCAGGCTGATCAATGAGATTTCAGGTCGGCTCTATGCGTTCGCCCCCTTCCCCGACCACTTGACGGCGATGATGCGCGATGGAGGGCTGATCGCCCATCTGAAGCGTTCCGCCTCGGAACCCACCGGAGCCGCCGCGTGAGCCTGAAAGCCCGCCTGACTACGCCGGGACCGGCGGTCCACGCACCGGGTGCGTTCGACGCCCTGTCGGCCTTGCTGATCCAGCAGGCGGGCTTCGAGGCCGTTTACCTGTCTGGGGCGTCTATCGCGTACACTCAGCTTGGGCGGCCGGACCTGGGGCTGGTTAGCTTCGACCACGTCGCAGACGTTGTGGCCCGCATCTGCGAGCGGGTGGACATTCCCCTGATCGTCGATGCCGATACAGGCTTCGGGAACGCCCTGAACGTGGCGCGGACGGTCAAGGTTTTCGAGCGCAACGGAGCCCGCGCCATCCAGCTGGAGGATCAGACGTTCCCGAAACGCTGCGGCCACCTGGCCGGCAAGGGCGTGGCCTCGACCGAGGACATGGTCGGCAAGGTCCATGCGGCGCTGGATGCCAGGAGATTGGACGAGACCCTGATCATCGCCCGGACCGACGCCATCGCGGTGGAGGGGTTCGAACCCGCGCTGGAGCGAGCGGTCGCCTATGCAGAGGCGGGAGCCGATGTTGTCTTCGTCGAGGCCCCGCGCGACCTGGAGCAGATGAAGCGCATCGTGGCGACGCTCGGCCGCACGCCCGCCATGGCCAATATGGTCGAGGGGGGAAAGACGCCGATCCTGACCCGGGATGCTCTAGGCGAGATTGGATTTAGGCTGGTCATCAGCCCCGGTGCCCTTGTCCGCGCCATTATCCCGGCGGCCGAGAGCTTCCTGCGCGCGCTCAAGGCCGAAGGGTCGACCGTGGGATACAAGGACCGGATGACGGATCTCGCCGGGGTGAACGCCCGCATCGGGCTTGAGGAAATGCTGGCGCTGGGCGACCGCTACGAGCCGGAGCGACAGGAAGCGGCCGAGTGAACCGGTCGGACCCCAACCTCTACGACCACTGGCCGTATCGGGATCGCCCGAAGATCACGTGGCCGGGCGGCAAGGCCCTGGCCTTCTGGATCGCGCCCAACATCGAGTTCTACGAGTTCGATCCGCCGGTGAACCCGTCCCGGCCCGGCTGGCCTCGGCCAGCGCCGGACGTGGCCGCCTATTCGCAGCGCGACTGGGGCAATCGGGTCGGGCACTGGCGGCTGCAGGACCTGCTGGACCGGCACGGCCTGCGCGGATCGGTGTCGCTGTCGATCGGCCTCATCGACCACCACCCCGAGATCATCGAGGCCGCCAATGCCCGGGGCTGGGAGTTTTTCAGCCACGGCATCTACAACACCCGCTACTCCTACGGCATGGACGAGGCCCAGGAACGGGCGGTGCTGGAAGACTCGATCCGCTCGGTCGAGGCCGCGACGGGTCAACGAATCCGGGGCTACTTGGCACCTGCCCTGACGCACACGGCGCGGACGCTGAACCTGATCGCCGAGCACGACTTCTGGTACTCCTGCGACCTGTTCCAGGACGACCAGCCCCAACCGCTGAAGACCAGGACCGGGCGGCTGGTCTCCATGCCCTATTCGCTCGAGGTCAACGACGTCATCGGCTATTCGGTGATGGGGCTGGACCCCTGGCGCTATGCCGACGTCCTGAAGCGGCATTTCGACCAGCTGCTGGCCGAGGGGCGGGAAAGCGGCACGGTCATGTGCATCCCGCTGCACGCCTATCTGGTCAGCCAGCCGAACCGCATCCGCGCCTTCGAGAACGCGCTGGAGCACATCCTGGGGCATCGGGACGAGGTGTGGTTCGCGACGGGGTCGGAGATCGCGGCCCACTACCGCGAGCACTCCTGGGACCAGACGGTAGCGGACATCCAGCGGCGCGGCCTGGCGACAGGCGGATACGGGTTCGAAGATGCCGCTGCCTGAGGAACATCTGATCTATCCGCACCGGCGGCGGGGCATGGACCAGTCGCTGTACGCCTGGCGACCGGCGACGGCGCGGCCCAAGGGGCGCTGGCCCGGCGACCGGGGGATGGCGGTCATGATCGTGATGCCGGTCGAGTGGCACATGCTCGATCCGTCAGGAAAGCCGTTCAAGCATCCCGGGGCCATGCAGACGCCGTGGCCGGACCTGAGGCACTATACGACGCGGGACTATGGGCCGCGCGTGGGGGCGTATCGGCTGCTGCGGGCGCTGAAGGAGGCGGGGCTGAAGGCGACCGTGCCGGTGAACGGGATCGCGCTGGAGCGATACCGGCCGCTGGTCGAGGCGGCGCTGGAGGACGGGCACGAGATCGCGGCTCACGGCTGGTCGACGGACGCGATCCATCATTCCGGTTTGTCCGAAGACGAAGAGCGGGTGCTGGTCGCGCGCACACGCGAGGCCTTCGACCGTGCGGGCCTGACGCCCCGCACCTGGATGAGCCCGGCACGGCAGCAGTCGTTCCGGACTCTGGGCCTGATCGCCGAGGCAGGGTTCGACGTCTGCCTGGACTGGGAGCAGGACGAGGTGCCGGTGGCGATGACCACCGACGACGGGGTCGTCCATGCCGTGCCGCTCATGAACGAGCTTGACGACCGGACCCTGCTGATCGACCGGCGACAGACCGAGGACGTCTGGGCCGATCAGATGCTGGAAGCGGCGGCATTCCTGAAGGCGGACGCTGGCGCGGACGACCGTCGGGTCCTGGGCTTCACCCTGACCAGCTACGTCGCTGGCCAGCCGTTCCGCATGAGCGCCGTTCGGCGCATGCTTGCCGGTCTGGCGCAGAGCGGCGGCTGGAGCGCGACGGCGAGCGAGATCGCATCCGCTTTGGACTCTGGCACGACCGAGTCCAAAGCGTGCAATTTCTAGCCAAAAAGGTTAGGACTTCGGACCAAAGCACTGAAGTCAAAGATATATCTGGACCGAGCCAGGTTCCACGACAACCGAGCGCCGGTCCACCGGGTGCCACCGGACGGAGCCAGCCGCTAGCTCTCACGAACGTAGAGTCAGAAATCAGTTCCCCACCGGAAGATCCGTGAGCACCTGGTTCAGCTCGACGTAGTGACCATCGGGGTCATAAACAGACGAGAAGTTCACACGGATCACGCTGGTCCCGTCATAGCCGGGATAGGTCACGACATGGGGCGTCTCCCCCACCCGCACGCCGGGCGAAGCGATGGCGCGGGCGAAGACCTCCTCCTGGTTCTCGACGTTGAAGACCAGAACGATGTCGCCGGGGTGCAGGACATTGTCGTCCGAGGCGCGCTCGGGCCGGGGTTCGCGCTCAGGCTTGCTGTATTCCATCAGGCCCAGGATGCCGATGTAGTCGTCGTTAGCGCGCAGGAACACAAGACGCAGCGACCGCTCGGCCGCCTCGTCGGTGAGGGCGTCGCGTGGTGTGCGGATGACGTTGTCGTAGATCGGGACGAGGCCGATGGCCCGATAGAAGGCCAGCGACGCCTCCATGTCGCGCACCACCAGCGTCGTCCGACGCAGATCCAGCGGAACGCGCTGGTCGGCCGGCACCCGCTCGGGCGCGGGCTCGGCCATTGCGCCGGCGGCGCAGCCGGAGATCGCAATGACAGAAGCCACCAGCAGGGCGCGGATCATCGGGCGGTCTCCAGATGGTTCAGGACATCGGCCGCCGGCAGGACATCGGCGTACTTCAGCAGCAGGTCCGTCAGGTTGGCGAAGTGGTAGCTCTCGTGCTTGTCGGCGACGCATTCGACCGGGACGATGGTCCGGTATCCGCGAGACAGGCTTTCCACGGCCGTGGCGCGAACACAGCCCGAGGTCGAGCCACCGGTGACGATCACCGTGTCGACCCTGTGCCAGATCAGATAGCTCTGAAGCGGCGTTTCGTGGAACGCTGACGGCATGCGCTTGTCGAAGATCAGGTCGACCTCGCAGTCGGGCCGAGCGCGCGGATCGAAGGCATGGCGCTCGGAGCCGAACTTGATGTTCTGCAGGCTGTCGGGCGTGTCGGTGCGTGTGCCCCACACGCCCGCGTCGCCGCCGTCAGGCTTGTAGCAGACGCGGGTCCAGACGACCGGTAGCCCCGCTGCCCGCGCCGCATCACTAAGCCGGTTGATCCAGGCAATCTGGTCCGGGTCGGTGACATAGGCCGACTTGGGGAACAGGTCAGGGCGGGTGTAGGCCTGCTGGACGTCGATGTTCACCACCGCCGCCCGCTGACCGAACCCGAAGCCTTTCCGCGCCGGATTGGCCAGGACCTCTTCGTAGATTGCGCGCGCCGGCCGGTCGTCTCGCGTCATGGTCGGCTCGAACCGAAGCTCGCTCATTGGCCAGCCTGCAAGCGGCGGATGTCCTCGATGCCGGTCGGCGGCGCGCGCCAAAGGGGGGCGTCGGCTTCGACGTACTGGCGCAACGTCGCCGGGACATCCTCGTAGCGATCTATGCGCCAGGTAATCAGGTGCATGCTGGCTGGACCGCCACCGGCCCAGGCCGGGGCGTCGCCATAGCGGACCCAGGACAGCTGGTTCGGGTTCGAGGCCCCACCCGATGCCTGGATGAAGAAGTCATAGTTCTCGAAGGCCTGGTAGCGGCGGTCCCCGCCGGCAGGGAAATCAAGGAAAAGGGGAGCGGTGAAGACATGAGCGTCACCGATGCGCCGAGCCTGCATGGTGTCGCCTGGCCCGATCCTTTGCACCCGCGCGCCTGTCCCCTGCTCTACCATGGTGGTCAGGCGGTCGCCCACGAG
>JADCBH010000023.1 GCA_020253595.1 Brevundimonas sp. | reverse complement strand
CTCTTCCGATCTAGAAGACGATCGCCTTGCTCCGATCGCCTGCGGCCGCTTGAGGTGCCAGACCGAGCGAGACCTCACCCAAACCGCGCCTGCAAATCCACGCTCGACGTCCGTCCCACGCTGTCCACGCAACTCCCCAGCCACTCGTCCGCCGCCGCACGACCCCGCGCCTTCAGGTCGTTCAGGAAGGTCCATTCGGTGTTGAACTTGGACCCCAGAGACAGGTCGCCCAGCCAGCCGTCAGCCTCGATGGCGTGCATCAGGATGTTGCGATAGCGCTCGCGTTCCGCCGGCATCAGACGGCCCTCCAGAATCAGCTCCTGCACGAAGGCGACGGCGCGCAGTTCGGCGACCAGCGGCGCGTTGAAGACCACCTCGTTCAGCCGGTCCATGATCTCGCCGGCGGCCTTGGGGGCTTCGGCCCGCTCGAAGGCGTTCAGCGTGATCAGCAGGATGTCGTTGGGCGTGTCCTCGTAGAACAGTGGCCACAGCGGCGTGTTGGCCAGATAGCCCCCGTCCCAATAGGGCTCGCCCTCGATCTCCACCGCCTGAAACAGATGGGGCAGGCAGGCCGAGGCCAGCAGCACCTGGTCGGTGATCTCCGCAGACCGGAACACGCGTGAGCGCGCATGGCGCACGGCCGTCGCCGCCACGAAAAGCTTGATCTCCGACGTCCGAACCGCCTCGAAGTCGATCGACGCCTTCAGAACCCGATCGAGAGGATTCAGGTTGAAGGGATTGAATTCATAGGGCGACATAGACATCGCCAGCGTCTCGCCCGCGCGCCACAACGGCGAGTCCTTCAGCCAACCCGGCGTCATGGCGTTGGACCAGATCGAGCTGTCGCCGAACACGTTCTTGCCGCCGGACTGATTGGTCTCGCGCCACAGCTTGTCCAGCGCGGCCCGGGCGCCCTCCGGCCCGCCGGTCGCCAACCCCGAGACCAGCGCGGCTCCGTTCATCGCCCCGGCGGACGACGCCGTGACAGCCCGGATGTCCAGCACATCGGCTTCCAGCAGCCGGTCCAGCACGCCCCACTGAAACGCCCCGTGCGCCCCGCCGCCCTGCAACGCCAGGCAGATGGGCCTGCGCCCCGTCAGAGGCAGATCCTCAGTCCCCGAGGCAGACGCGCCCGCGACCTTGCGTTTGAACAGAGCCATGCCGCCCCCCCGGCCACAGCCTGATGCGTTATTGAGCGGTCCAGCCGCCGTCGATCGAGAAACTCGCGCCGTTGGCGGAAGCTCCCAGGTCGGACACCAGATACAGGAAGATCCCCGCCAGCTGGTCCGTGGTGACGAACTGCTTGGTCGGCTGGGCTTCCAGCATCACGTCGGTGACCACCTTCTCCCGGGAGATCCCGCGCGCCTTGGCCTGATCGGCGATCTGGGCCTGCACCAGCGGCGTCTCGACATAGCCGGGGCAAATGGCGTTGCAGGTGATTCCGTCGCGCGCGACTTCCAGCGCCACCGTCTTGGTGAAGCCGATCACCCCGTGCTTGGCCGCGACATAGGCCGACTTGAACGGGCTGGCGACCAGACCGTGGGCCGAGGCGATGTTGACGATCCGCCCGCGCCCCTGCGCCTTCATGATCGGGATGGCCGCCCGCGTCGCATAGAAGGTCGAGGACAGGTTGATGGCGATGATCTGTTCCCACTTCTCCGAGGGGAAACGCTCGACTGCCTCGACGTGCTGGACGCCGGCGTTGTTCACCAGGATGTCCAGCCGCCCCAGCTGGTGCTTGGCATAGGCGACCATGTCGGCCACCTCGTCGCCCTTCAGCATGTTTGCGGCATGATAGCGAACCCGGACACCACAGCTGGTTTCCATCTCTGCCCGCGTCCGTTCGATCTCCGACGGGTCGCCCAGACCGTTCAGGACCACGTCGCCGCCCCGCGCTGCCACGGCCCGTGCCAGCGCCAGACCGATGCCGGACGTGGAGCCCGAGATCACCGCAACCTGACCCTTCAGGTCGTTGGGATCGCGATAGACGGGGCGCTCGGTCTCGCCGCCGTCCTTCTTGCCGGGCCACTGGAACATGAGGCTGTCGTCCGTTCTCTTTTCTTGCCGCCGTCCGTGAACGCCGGGGTCAGGGTTCGGCGGACAGTAACTGTTCGCGACTGCGAAGGCGACAGGGGCTCAGGAATTTCCGGCTCTGATGAATATCCAGTCCGTCCCGGTCGAGGCCGCCTTGTCATAGGCATAGCCGTCGCGTTCGAACGCCTTCAGGTCCTCGACCCGGTCGATCCGCTGCTCGATCGCGAACCGCGCCATCGTTCCCCGCGCCTTCTTGGCGAAGAAGGATATGATCTTGGTCTCGCCGTCCTTCGCCTCGCGGAAGTGACAGGTGACGACGGGGATCTTCAGCGCCTTGGCGTCGACCGCGCCGAAGTATTCCTGGCTGGCCAGGTTCACCAGCGTCGGATCGGCGTGGGTCAGCGCATCCTCATTCAACTGCTTGGACAGCCGGTCGCCCCAGAAGTCATAGAGACTGGTGCCGCGCCGCGTCTTCAGCCGCGTCCCCATCTCCAGCCGATAGGGCTGGATCCGATCCAGCGGCCGCAGCACGCCATACAGCCCCGACAGGATCCGCACCCGATCCTGCGCGAACGCGATGGCCTGCGCATCCAGCGAGCGCGCGTCCAACCCCTGATAGACGTCGCCGGCGAAGGCGAAGGCTGCGGGCGTTCCCTCGGTGGCCTCCGGGTCGAAGGCCTGGAAGCGCTCGCGGTTCAGCTGCGCCAGATCATCCGAGATCCCCATCAAACGACGCAGATCGGCCTTGGTCTGCCGCTTGGCCGTCTTCGCCAGACTGGCGGTGTCTTCGGCCAGACGGGGCAGGGTGTGCTCGACCGCGATGAGCGGCTCAGAGAAGTCCAGCCGCTTGGCCGGAGACAGAACGATCAGCAAGGCGGGGGGCTCCTTCGCGCTCGTTGCGCGATGTAAGCCGCTTCGGCGACGGTTTGAACCCGGGCGCGACGATCTAGAACAGCACCGCCGGGTTCATGATCCGCTTGGGATCGATCGCCAGACGGATCGCTCGCATGGTTTCGATCTCAAGCGCCGACTTATAGCGCCGGGCTTCCTCGGTCTTCAGTCGGCCCAGCCCGTGCTCGGCCGAGATGGAGCCGTCGTAGCGGGCCACGATGTCATGCACGACCTGCGACCCTGCCTCCCAGCGACCGAGAAACGCCTTCAAGTCCCCTCCTGCAGGGCACAGGATGTCGTAGTGCATGTTGCCGTCGCCGACGTGACCGAAGGCCGAGACCCGCGCCCCGGGCTCAAAGCGTTCCACGGCCGCTGTGGCTTCAGCCAGAAAGTCGGCGATGCGGCTGACCGGCACCGAGACGTCATGTTTCCACCCGCCGCCCTCGGGCTTCTGGGCCGCTGACTGTTCCTCGCGCAGCTTCCAGAAATCCCGCGTCTGGGTCTCGTTCTGG